>JAHIVS010000254.1 GCA_018816605.1 Pseudomonadota bacterium | reverse complement strand
TATGAGACGCTCTCCGGTCAAACCGTGGGACATCCCATCCCGGGACCCCGGACGCTTTTTGGTAAAAACCTTCGTTTTTTCATCAGCGGTTCCGCCCCCCTTTCCTGCAGCCTTTTGGAAAAATTTCACGCAGGGGGCTGGCGGATATTGGAATCCTACGGGGTAAGTGAAAACATCATCCCCGTGAGCATGAATACCCTCAAGGCATATCAACTGGGAAGCGTCGGCAAACCATTGCCCCAGAATACCGTCAAAATAGCCGGGAACGGAGAGGTGCTGGTAAAAGGGATCGGGGTGGCCCGGAAAGGAGTGGCCCTGACGCATGACGGGTATCTTAAAACAGGGGATGCCGGAGCCATTGATGAAAACGGATATTTACGGCTGACCGGAAGAAAATCAGATGAATTCAAGCTATCAACCGGCCGCAGGATATCCCCCCAGGTGATTGAATCCAGGTTAACCCGGATCAGGGCTGTGGACCATGCCGTAATTGATGGGGACCGACATAAATACATCGTTGCCCTGTTGGCCATTTCCCTTGACGCCTGGCAGAAGCTGGTTTTTTTTCACGGCTCTGAACAAGGGATTCGACATTTTATCCGGCAGGAAATTGACCGGGTTACCCAGAAACTGCCCGCCCACTTCAGGCCGGTTGCCTTTGGGGTTACCCACACTCCTTTTTCCGTGGAAACAGGAGAGCTGACGCAAAATTTTAAAGTCCGGCGCAACCATGTCCTGGATGCCTATCGCACCCAATTTGACGCGCTGCACAAAGGAGAGTGATCCCATGAAACACTACCTTCTTACCGGTGCCACGGGTGTTGTCGGGAGTGCTGTGTTCCGGCGCCTGATAAAAAGCGGCCAGCGAGTAACCCTTCTGATCCGAGCGGATTCACAAACCCATTTAACAGAGCGATTCAAGGCGCTGCTCGCCTATTGTGAACTGCCGGACCAGCCCAGATCAAGGGTTTGCCCCATAAAGGCAGACCTTTACCAGACCGGGTTTGCCCTGGCCCCTGATCAATATCAGATGCTGCTTTGCCGGGTGACCCATATCCTCCATTGTGCCGGAAATGTGACCATGGGCCTTCCAGAAGAAATTGCCCGGCAACAGACCATGGCAATGACAAAAAATATCGTCTCCCTGATGGAAAGGGGCCACCATGTAAAAAAAATGGAATATGTCTCCACCGTGGGCGTTGCCGGGTATACACCCAATGGCATCCGTGAAAAATGGATCACAGATGACCTGCGGGTGTTCCGCAATTCATATGAGGCGGCCAAGGCCTGTGCAGAAACCTATCTCCGGGAAAAAATAACACAGGGCCTGAACATCACGGTGCATCGGCCCAGCATGGTTGTGGGAGATTCTTCCACCGGTAAAAATATCCGTTTCCAGGTATTTTACTATCTGTGCGAATTTTTGAGCGGAAGTGCTACATTGGGCTTTCTTCCGGACCTGGGCGGGATGTATCTGGATGTGGTCCCCTCTGATTATGTTGCCGATCTGATTTACTGGGCCAGCTGCCAGGACCAGGGCCTGCCCCGGGTCCTCCATGCCTGCGCAGGACCGGCAGGAAGCATCGGGCTGAACCCGCTTTCGGAAAGGGTCCGTAAAATTTATCTGAAAAACGGGCGCACCCTGCCCAAAAGCAAACGGATACCCATATCCGTGTATCGGCTGTGCGTGGCCCTTATCAAGTGGGGGGCTTCCAAACAGGCAAGAAGGTCGTTGAACACCCTGCCGTTTTTCCTGGCCTATCTTAAAATGCCCCAGCATTTTATCAACACCCGGACCCGCCGGATAGCAGCAGCAGGTGGGATTGCCCTGCCTGAAATTGACAGGTATCTTGAGCCGGTGTTGCAGTATTACCTTGAAAAAAAGAAAAACAAGCGGCTTCTCACCGCCAAACAGCCTTAACGGGCGGGGCCGGCCCCAAAAAGACTCCGTAAATCAGATCCGGGGCCGGCCCCCCAAAAAAAGGTCGGGATGGGACTGCTCAACACACCGGACCAGCCGGTTGACCCCTTCAATCAATAGATCCTCCCCATAAAAGGCAAAACACAGTCTCAGATGGGACTTCAACCCTTGTGAACAGGAAAAAAGACTGCCGGGGTAAAAATCCACGTTCCGGGCCTGGGCGGCTTTCCTCAAGGCAATGGCATCAATTTTGTCGGGAAATTTAAGCCAGATAAAATAACCGCCTCGGGGGTCCTGAAACGTGACGGTTTCCGGCAGCCCCGCCCGTAAGTGCCGGTATAAAACCCCTGCCCTGTGGGCGTAAACCTGTTTTAAATTATGGATATGTGCCGAAAGAACCCCCTTTTGGATCACCCGGCTGACAATCTCGGAGGTAAACGGATTAAGCCCGCCCCCGCTCTGCAGCAGACCTGAGCGGGAGATGGTTTTCAGCCGGTCGGTGCTTGTGTAAATCCACCCCAGCCGCAACCCCGGGGCCAGAATTTTTGAAAAGGAGCCCAGGGTAATCACGGGGAATTGGGATTCATACGCCCCCAGGGACGGCGGTGGCGTGTCGGTATAATTGAGAAAATGGTAGACCTCATCTGCCACCACCAGCAAATCTTTGCAGGCAGATATCCGCGCCAGCTCCTGTCTTCTTTGAATGGAAAGGGTAACACCCGACGGATTCTGATAAAAGGGAATGGTGTACAAAAACGCCGGGGACAGGGTTTCAAGCATTTCTTCCAATACCTTTGTCACAAGCCCGTTTTCATCCACAGGGACCGGAACCAGGTTCAAATGATGATCGGCAAAGATCTTAAGGGCCAGAAAATAGCTGGGTTCCTCCACCAGCACCGTATCTCCGGGTTTTGAAAACAGGGTGCAGATCAGGTCCAGGGCCTGGGAGTTTCCATTGGTAATGAGCAGCTGATCAGGAGCGACCCCACGGTGGCTCTGATCCGCCTGTGCATATTGGCCGGTTAAAAACTCTGCCAGCGACTCTCTGAAATTGTGATTTCCCCGGGTTTCCCCATAGGCGAGAAAAAACCCTTCACCACAGCCCAATGCCTGGGCCGCGGCCGTTTCCAATTGATTTACCGGCAGCAGGAAGGGGCTGGGCTGGCCCACCCCCAAATGAATCATATCCGGTGCAAGCCGGAGCTGGGGTAATTGAAGATTTTCCAAAAAATTTCCCCTCTATAAGCGTTCCTGGGCGATCAAGCGGGAGGCGATGCCCACAGGTCCTTTAATCTGATGTTCATTCAACAGGATGGTTTCTGTCTGCTTCCAGGCCCCAACATCAAAGACGCCGATCCGGATGCCCTTATCGGGCTTGATCAATTGTCTGGTGGCAGCCAATTGCTTTTGCTGAATATCATCCGGGGTTTGACTGTCTTTTTTTTTTACTGCAGCCAAAACCTGTGCCGCATTGACAGGATCCATGGCCGCTTCCCATGCGGAAAGCAAGGATTTTAAAAAAATTTTTACCCGTTCGGGGTGGGTTTTCATCAGTTTGCCAGAGGTCACAATGGAGTTGGCCACAAAATTCACCCCGAACTGGGATGGATTGAAAAAATAGACCGCCTCGCCTTCCCTGCTCAATTGATCCGCAAGGATCACACCCTGGGAATTTTTGTATACCGGCCAGACATCCACCTTTTTTTTCAAAAACGGGGTAAAGTCAAACCGCACCCCGGACAGTCGGACATCTTTTTCGCCGAGCCCGGCAAGGGCCAGAAGGGTTCGCATGATGGTTTCATCATTGCCCCCAAAGGTAATGCCGATATGCCGGCCCTTCAAATCCCCAAGCACTTTAATCTCAGGCCGGTCCGCCCGGTAAATCCATTGCATGGGGTTGACCTGGAAAAGCTGGGCCAGAACCACCACGTCCGCCCCCTTGTCCAGGGCCCGGATCACCTGGTCAGCCGAGGCCACCCCAAAATCGGCATATCCCAGCTCCAATTCATTGATGGCATTTTTTTCAGGGCTGCCCTCCTTGACGGTCACATCCAGCCCGGCTGTCTTGAAATATCCCTGGTCCACAGCCAGGATGTCCCCGGCCACGCTGGTGTTGAACAGCCATTTGAGACGATAATTCACTTTGATGGCCCCGGCCCGGACAGGCGAAACACAAAAAAGAACAAAAATGACCAGTATCACCACCGGCCATTGCCGAAACTCCCATGGCTTGACGCTCATAACAACTCCCCTCCCTTTGGGGCAGACCACTTTGTTTTTACCAGTTCCCCCAGGGTCTCAAGCATCCCCTGGTAAACGGAGATAATGATCCCGATATAAAACAGGGCCGTAAGAATCCCGGCCAAATCGCTCTGGTAAAGGGCAATGCGGATACTATACCCGATACCGGCATTGGCGGCAATGAATTCTGCCACGATGGTCCCTGCCATGGCCAGGGTGGCACTCCCGGCAATGACCGTGGTCAGTTTGCTTAAATTTTCAAAAGCCCGGATCTTAACCTCCAATTGCCACCGCATCCTTCCCGTGGCAATATAAAAATGTTCGATATCCTTTACCGGCACGGCCATCACCCCCAGGACCGACAGCAGGAGCGGGAAATAACAGATCATGGAGGCAATGAGAAGCCGGGAGATAAACCCATCTCCCAGAAGGATAAAAATAATCGGGGCCAGGGCCACAATGGGGTAGGCCTGGATATTATAGGCCATCACCTTGATAAAAGAGCCTGCCCAGGAGGATTTGCGGCCCAGGATCCCCACGGTAAACGCCATGGCAATGGAGATGATCTGGCCGAAAATGGTCACGGACAGGGTATTCAAGACATCCAAAAAATAGCCGCCCGAAACCCGGCCAAAGGTCGAATGAATCAGGGTGACGCCGGGAATCACATAATCGGAAAGACCCAGCACCTGCTTAATGCCCAAGAGGCCGACCAGGCAAAGGCAATAGACGATCAAAAATTGATATATGCGTCTAAAAAGCATCCATGATCTCCAGCATGGTGGCATCAAAGGACTTTTTGTCCAGGGTATACCCCTGGCAATAATCCCTGCCTTTCACCATGAAACTTCCCTTTTGTTTGACAGGCTCGCTCAACACAAGGATCTCCTTACAGAACTTGGCCACTTCCATGAGATTGTGGGAGATATAGAGAAACATTTTTCCCGGAAAAAATGCTTTAACCGCCAGAATAATGGTTTCCCGCAAAGCCTCATCCACATTTGCCAGGCTCTCGTCCATGATCAGCAGGTCAAATTCCTGGAGCAGGTAGCGGATGAGGTTCATGCGGTTCTGCTGGCCCATGGACAGCTGTGCAAAACGGGCCTCCAGAACCGGAGCCAGCCTGAAGATTTCAATGAGGTCTTGTTTCAGCTTCTTCTTGCCGGCAGGACACACCCTGTCCAGATGACTCCCGGTGCTGGACCAGCCCGGCAGCCGTTCCTGGTTGTAGGAATACAGGATGGTCTCCATACCGGGTGCTAGTATCCGGCTGTCCGGCCGGTCTTTCTGACTGACCAAAAGCTTTGCCAGGGAGGTTTTCCCCACTCCGGACGGCCCGAAGACGGCGTTGAATCCGGGCCCTGCCATGGAAAAACACAGATTGTCAATGACCGCAACCTCGGATTCCGGATATGTATATTTCAGACCATTACACTCAAGACGCATGAAAGCTACTCCAATGAAGAGATACCGGCAATTTTCCCCTTACCCTTACAGGGTTATATCCCAAAAATCAATCCTGTTATGGATCCGCTTATTGGTTTCGGTTACCTGTTGGGAAGCATGTCCCCAAATTCCTTAAAATTGCGGTGGAGTTCAAAACATTGGGTCAAGTCATGGCAGATATGCCCGCAGGTCCCCTTGGCGATGTACGCTTGTAAATAGGGCCGGTATGAGGGGTGGGCACAGGTATGGATGATTTTTTTTGCCCGTTCCAGGGGGCCAAGCCCCCTCAGATCGGCCAGTCCCTGTTCTGTTACCACCACCTGGACCGAATGTTCATTGTTGTCCACATGGGGGACCATGGGGACAACCGAGGAAATTTTCCCAGCCTTGGCAATGGAGGGGGTCATAAAAATGGACAAATGGCTGTTCCGGGCAAACTCGCCGCTGCCCCCCACCCCGTTCATCACATGGGTACCCATCACATGGGAGGAATTCACATTGCCGTAAATATCCATTTCAAGGGCCGTGTTCATGGCCACCACCCCCAGACGGCGGATAATGCCCGGGTGGTTGGATATTTCCTGGGGCCGCAGCACAATTTTCCGGCTGTAAAAATCCATGTTCTCCCCGATCTGCTTGAGTTTTTCCGGCACAATGGTCAGGGAGGTGGCAGAGGCCCCCAGAAGCTTTCCTGCATCAATCAGGTCCATCATGGAATCCTGGAACACCTCTGAATACATGTAAAATGGCGGGATGTCCGGGTGGCGCCCCAAACCGGCCAAAACCGCATTGGCGGTATTGCCCACCCCTGCCTGCAGGGGGAAAAAATTGGATGGAATCCGGCCGGCGGCCTTTTCCTTGAGCAAAAATTCAATCACATGGTCTGCAATTTTTTTGCTGGTTTCATCTTCCCGGCTGAAGGCCTCCACCTGGTCCGGTTCGTTGTTTTCCACGATGCCCGCCACCTTTTTGGGATCCACATGGGCAAAGGGCCACCCGATTTTTGCCAAAGGGGTATGCACATTAATGGGATCACGCCTTGGCGGAGGCGGCATAATGACAATATCGGCCAGCTCGCTTAAGCGGGGGGAATGGCAATGGTTCAGCTCTATGATCACCTTGTCCGCACAGGAAAGCCAGGTGGGAGAGGCCCCGATGGAGGCCGAAAGATAGACCCTGCCGTCCGGGGTGATCTGGGTGGCTTCCACCACCGCCACGTTCACACGGCCGAAAAATCCGGCGCTAACGGTCTGGGGCACATGGGATAGGTGCATATCCACATACTCCACTTCCTGGCGATTGATCTGATCCCTGAGCATCTTCCCCCCCTGGTAGGGAGCCCGCCATGAAATGGCATCGGCCTCGGCCAGGTCATTGTCAATATAGTCCCCGCTGGAAGCCCCGCTAAGAACCCTGATCCGAAAGCTGCGGCCCTGACGATGCTCATGCCGTGCATGTTGGGCCAGCATGGCCGGCACGGCCTTGGCAGCCCCTGCCGCACCAAAACCGCTGAAAGCCACGGTATCGCCGTCCTTGATCAGGGAGATTACCTCTTGTTTTGAAATGATTGGATATCCGTCTATTTTCATTGTACACCCCTTTTGATTTCACGTATTCTCCCAGATGCCTCACATCAAATACGAATAAAGATTCAAAGGCCATCTGTGATCTGCACTCCCCATATTTATCATAAAACCATATCTTTTGTAAGCTCCTGAATCAAGAAACAAGTTTTTTCTAAAAGCGGGAAAGACAAAACCATCTGCTTCAGGGTCATATCATTTCGGGAATGATCAGGAACGATCCTTTCCGATTAAAACTACGCAACGTTGGAAAGAAACCGGTTTTACC
Organism: Pseudomonadota bacterium; assembly: GCA_018816605.1. Next base: position 11,461 of record JAHIVS010000254.1, on the reverse strand, counting down.
TTGAAATTGTTCAACGCCTCTGTTATATAAGGTCTTCTGGAATCGGCCGACGTAACTCAGTTGGTAGAGTAGCTGATTCGTAATCAGCAAGCCAGCGGTTCGACTCCGCTCGTCGGCTCCAGCCCTTTCGCTATCGGAATTGTAGCATTTGATATCCTTTTTGGTACAAAAATAGGTACACAAAAAGCAAAGGATCCAACACGATGCATCAATCTGCCATCTTCTCCTAAGACCCTCTGGCTATTATTTCCGTCTTGTTGTCCCTAGCGATTAAGCCAAGTTTGATTCTATTGCATCAAATATATCCTCAAGGCTGTATAAAAGCTTGTCAGCCTGAGCCAGGTTCCAGACAGCTATATTCTCTTGAATCGCATTGTGTATATCCCTAAGCTTGTCTTTGTATGGAAGTAACACATCTCTGAGTTGAGTCCCATCGAAGCGGTAAAGAAGCAGGTCCACTTGTCCTGCCAATTCATAAAGGGAGGGATTTCGGCTCGCTAAATCTTCATCTATATGTCTTAAACAGCGTCCCAGCTTAGAATAAGTTCCTTCCAGACTTTTTTCATAGTAAGGGTTTACTTTAACCGTCAATTGCATGTGCATACTCATTTTAGTTTCCTTTGATAAATTATATCTGTTGCAGCGAATCTGATTTTTTTAATTCCAGACAACGATTCTCCATTTCTGTTTCCACCGCTAAAAAGCACAACTCGGTGCTGATCGACCTAGTCGCTGTGAACAATTAAACTCTGCGGTTTTTTTAACGTCCGCATTTAAATTGTTGGAATTGTTGGCAGTTCATAGGGCACCGAGCCAAGCCGAGTTTATCAATTGTTCGGATTTGATCAAGGACGACTTGGCCTTTCTTGTCTTGAAAAGAAGACAGGACCCTTGTTGGGTAGTTTCGTCCTTTGGTTGTCATCGGAACAACAATTCCGGTGCCTATATTTAGATTCATTTCATTTGGAGAAACGATTAAAAAGGGCCGAGTCTTCATACAGGCCATATTGGCTGGTTTCCCCTTGAACCGGACGCTCGATAAGTAGTGATCCACCCATCCGGCCTGGAAAGGCCTGGTTTGCATAGACCTCCTTGTCTTCCTGGAAGGTTACAATGGGCAGCAGGGTCTGTTCGGTTAAAAAGAGAATCGGACCTGACTGTCTTCAAGCCTGACCCGGGTCTCTTTTAATTCAGCTTCCAGAAAATCTTGGGATGTGTTTTCATTTTGATCTTCAATTCTGGTCATTTTTCCGCTTCTCTGCTCAGGGGATTTCATGCGGTATATGATGGCCGAAATAAGAAATGGGGTCAACTTAAGAAGCCATTACCCGTCTTGGGAGAGAATAAGATCAGAGAGCCGATTCTTCCATACCGTTTTCTCTGACATCGTTAATAAAGGCCTCCACAAGGTCTGCATCCAGTTGTGCCGTGCCAAGAATTTTGAGTATCTGAAATCCTTCATCCCTGGATTTGCCTTTTTGGTATGCCCGGTCTGTGGTGATGGCGTCAAAGCAGTCTGCAACACTGATGATCCGGGCCCCCAAAGGGATCTCTTCTTCTGACAGCCCCCTGGGATAGCCCTGGCCGTTCAGATGTTCGTGGTGGGAGTGGATGTATTCCAGCACAGGTCCCAGGAAATCAAGGTCTTTTAAAATCTCAACCCCGGTTTCCGGGTGCTGGCGGATTTCAGCCAGGATTTCAGAATCAGGGGTAATGTCCTGGTTGTTGAACACCTTGTCTGTAAACCCGATTTTTCCAATATCATGGAGTAAACCCGCTGTTTCCACCTCTTTAAGAGCGGTGTTGTCAAGGCCCATCCTGCGGCCCAGCCGGACAGCATAGGCTGCCACCCGGTTTCCGTGTCCCCTGGTATATGTATCCCTTGCAGCCATGGCCTTTGTGGCGGAGGCGATCGTTTTCAGGGTATTTTCCCTTAGTGCCTCATTTAGCTGCTCAAGCCGAAGCTCCCTGGCCTCCAGCTTAACCATCATCATACCAATGGCTTCGGCAATTTCTCTGATATGTTCCGGGCATTCAGGCCGGGTAAAGGGCATGATATCATTGGAATAATTGCCCTCTGCGATCTCTTTGATAATCTGGATTAATCGGTTTTGTTCATTCATTTATAAGGTCCGGATTGCTTTGTTTCTTTTTTGTGCCCCAAAAAAATGCCGCCAAACGACCATTCGAACTTATTGCTGCATTAAAACGTTAAGTTAAGTGGAAAATACGGACTTGGTATCCTTGTTTGCCCTTCACTTTATTGCCTTTTGGCCTGAACTTGTTCACAGCAATTGTGATAAATTCTTCATTTGAAGGCACCTGGCCCTGATTATTTTATTCTAAACCAGTTATATGCAAATTTATTCAAAGTAAACCCTTTTATGAAGAATCAACTGCCTTAGGTTCCTGCTCGATGACCGGATCTGATAAGGCATCCATCACAATATTCCCATACCCGTCAATCACAAGCCGCGTTACCAGGGTGCCCTTTCGGCAAGCGGGACAGGCCATGCCATCATTCCCATCAAACCGGTCGCAGATTTCTAAATTTTGATTTCCGGACAAGGAACCCCATATGTTTCTAATATTTGATCCTGCCTTTCCGGGTATTCTTAGACCAGAAGAAATGGGTTATACTTCTGACATCAAATGGAAAACTATGGATCTGCCTTGATACCGTGTTTCCGGTTTTGTGTTCTCGATATCTGACCCCAGATGAAATCATGTGCCCCCTATCCGGGTGGTGGGTTTTTGCAATTCTGCCTTTTTCCATGGGGGGAGTACCGTTTGGGGATGGGAGGGGGGGAGGCGAAAGGAAACGCCTCCCCCCGGTTTGCAGGGATACTGTCCGGTTACTTGGTTATGATCCGTTCATATCCGGTGGTTGTCAGTTTTGCCGCCGTCTTCATGTTATCGATGTTTCCGGGCATACCGACCAGGGGATACCACAGGGCCATACACAGGGCAAGAACGATAATGCCCAGAACTGCCCGGAACAAAAAGACCTTGAAGGCCTCCCACTGGGTGAAATAGCCGAATCCATAGGCAATAAGGGTGGGAGGACACCCGATGACCAGCAGTACAAAGGTTGTGGCCAGGGGCACGGCCATGGCAATGGGCGCCACGGGGGTCCCGGCCATATCGGCCATGGGCACCACCACGGGAACCAGCAGGGCGGTTGCCGCTGCATTGGCCATGAAGCTTGTAATCACGGCACTCAGGGCAGATGCACCCGCTGCCACCACAGGCCAGGGCGAATTGGTGAAAATCGGGAATATCTGTGACGCCAGCCATTTTCCGGCACCGGTGTCCAGCATGGCCACGCCCAGGGAAAATCCCGCGCCAAATACCATGATGGGATTCCAGGGGTACTCGTCCAGGCATTTTTTCCAGTCCACAACCTTGAAGATCATGCACACGACCACAAACAGACCGCCGATGGCCGATACATGGATTTTGGTAATATCGGTCAAAAACCAGAACACAAAGGTCACCGCGAGAATCCATGAGAGCAGCTTCTCATTTTTTTCCATGGGCGCCATTTTGCCAACAGCCAGTTCCGCAGGCAGTTCCTTGATCTTGGGCGGAAACATGATCCAGACCGCAAGCCAGGTTGCCAGCCCCAAAACCATGGACGGCACAAATTGATAGAGCATGTATTCCATAAAACCGATGTTGTAGCCGGTGATCTTAAAGAGCAGTTCTGCCGAAGCAGGGGACCGGCCGCTGCCAAGAAAGGTTGCCCCGCCGCCGCAGGCTGAGCCCAGGGGTATCACGAGCATGAAATGCTTGGTAAAGCTGTTGGACTTGTCGGGCGTGAGGCCCATTTTCAAAAACATGGGCATGATGGCAAACAACAGGATAATGGTGATGGTGGCGTCGTGGGTCCAGGCCGCCAGAAAGGTCGCCCCCATGCAAAGGGTGAAACTGAGCCGTTTGACATTCCGGCCGCCGATTTTCAGGATATACCCCATCAGCCGGTTGGGGATGCTGGTCTGGCCGAGCATCACCCCGAGCATGATGATGAAGAAAACAAAGACAACGGTCCTGTCGGCATAGGCTTCCCAGGTGGCCTTGGAGGACTGGATCTTAAAAAGAATCATTCCGCAGCCGGCCAGGATGGAGGTCACCCCGATGGGGATGGCTTCGGAGGTCCACAGCAGAACGATACCGGTCAGCAGGGCCAAAAATGCATGTCCCCGGGCACCCAGTCCTTCCGGTGTGGGAATCATCCAGATCAGCAGACCCGCGGCAATGGAGATTAAAAGCCATTTGAGAACAAATGCCTGGCTTTTTTCAGACCCGCCCTCTTCTTCCAGTTTTGCAATATTTAATTCAGTGGTCATTTTATGTAATCCTCCAATCAGGTCATCTATTGACAATACTCACAATTTCAAAGAAAAGGTCCTGTTCCCTCAAGATACCGACCACTTTGTTGCCGGACGTGACCATAAGGCGCGTCCTCTTGGTCTGGAACAACAGATCCGTCACTTCCATGAGGTTTGCATTTTCATCGATCATGGGCGGAGCGTCCAAAACCAGCTCTCCCACTTTTTTGTCCGCAAGGGCCTTCATCTGAATGGTAAAAAGCCCGTCCCAGCCCCCGGTGAATACGTGGGAAAACCGGACGGCATCAGCCATGGAGGATTTCGGAGGTGACAGATAAGCAGGTCTTACCTCTTTGATAAGATCCTTCATGCGAAGGAGGCCGGCAAAATTTTTATGGTCATCAAACACAAGAAGGGATCTGTGGCCGGCCTCCCGGATCAGATTGCTTGAAATCATCTGGTTCAGGGACTCCATAAGTTTGGCGACCGCTTCCCGGATGGTGGTGTTGAGGGTCACGCTCGTATAGTTGTCAATCGTGGTCATAATATCCCTGACCTTTTTTTCCGTTCGGGCCGCACCTGTCTGCTTTACTGCGAACGCTTCGTTTATTTTTGCAGCAAGAATATCAATGTCGCAGGGTTTGGTAAGATAGTCAAAGGCGGCCAGCTTGCGGGAATTGACGGCTGAATCCGGACTCCCGTGTCCGGTGAGCATGATCACCTGGGTCTGGGGGGCAATTTTCTTGATTTCCCCAAGGGCCACATGACCGTCCATTCCTTCCATTTTTACATCCAGGACAACCACATCATGGGGTGTTTTTGCCAGGATGCTGATGGCCTCTTCCCCGGACCCGGCAATGGTGGTTTCAAATCCTTTTTTTCTCAAGAGTGTTGATGCGGTTTCACGAAACCTTGGCTCGTCATCCACCATCATCACTTTTATTTTTTGGGCCATGTCATATTCTCCTTTCATCAAAACAATTATTGGATTTGCAAGATTCTATTCTATTAAACCGATTAACGCATCTTCTCTCCTTATAAATGTCCCATGGTTGTCAAATCTGATTTTGTTCTCCCTAGGGGTCGTATCAAATTCCATGCTAACGGAAGGATTGCAATAGGTATGCCGGTTTCGCAAAAACCATGGACTAAAATTCAACTTATTGTTTTTATAGATATTTTCTGCCTATGAAAGGTGATCAAAGGATCAACCCAGGTGTCAGAATTATTTTCAAATTGATAAACAATCCTCCATGCCCCTTTTTTATTGTCTCTGTCTGATGGGGCTTTTTAAGAAAAAAAGGAGCCGGGAAAGCCCCCCTGACAAAGCTGGGGGGCCAACCGGATGAATCGCTGATCAGATTTTGAACAAAGACAGGGGGGAGGGGCAGATGGAATCCATGGCAGGAAGATCCTTGGCAGCACAATACCCCTTGGAGACCCAGCCCGTATCATAGCCCTTCTGGGTGATGACCTGGAGGTGGGTATGGTAAAACCAGTTCCCGTTTTCATGGAAATCCCCGATTCGGGCAAAGACATCTCCTGCTGCAAACCTGTCGCCCGGAGCAGGCAGCTGTTCTTTGTTCAAATGGCCGTAAATGCTATAAAAGGTTTCAAAACAGGGGCTTTGGTGCATGAGCAACACATTGCCCCCGTAGTTGCCTTCCCCAGCTTCATAACCGCTTTCCTTGACCACGGCGTCCAGGGGGGCATGCAGGGGGGTGCCCAGGCCCACGATAATATCCAAGCCCAGATGAAAATACCGCTGTTCTTCTCTCATCTGGGGATATCGGGACAAAATGGTATGCCGGTTTTCCAGATAGGAGGCAAGTCCCCAGGTATGCCGGCCTTCCATCGTCTGGTCCAGCCATGCCTGGAAAGCGCGCTGGTCATGGATGTCCACCTGTTCGAACACCTTTGACCCAACAGACAGGTCCACCACCAACGGATCACCTGTCAATGCCTTGAAAACCGGTTGAATCCTGATCTTGTCACTATAGTCCATGTAAGGATATCTCATTTATCTTCACCTTCTGCCGTATTAGGAAACGGGAAAATCATTGGTTTTTATCAGGCCGGAAACACTTACCACAGGGTTTCCGGCCCCGCAGGTTTCAACATTTTCCGGAAATACAAAATTTTCATCCATGGTTTTATAATAGGATTCATCGTAACAGCCAAGTTTTATTTTCAGAGACTTGCCATCGCTTATAAATTTGCTGGTAAGTCCGTAATCCACCTCGCCCAGGGCCGTTAAAATAATATACCTGGGGATCTGTCTCCCGGACCCCTCCCGCCGAACCCGTGTGGCAATATCAATGACATCAAAGGAATCAATGGGATGGGTATCGTTCCACTGATCCTGGACGGGAAGGCCTGCCACATAGAGATGGTGGAATTCGATACCCACCGTCCGCAGCCCATGGGCCAACCCATGGATGGCCATATCCGTGTCATTCACCCCGCCCAGCAGGGGAACATTGGCATAGACCGTGATTCCCTTGTTGTTGAGCCGCCTGACAAGTTTAGCATGATCGCCATCCACCTCCTGGGCCGTTACAAACCAGGTTTCAATCTCAAGGCGAAGGGGATTGACCACGGACAAATGGTTCAAGTCTCCCAACCGGTTGATCACAGCCCGGGTATAGGATGCCGGGTTATTTGAAAGCTTCACGGAACGCAGCCGTACCGCCGTAACATGGGGAATGGCCCTTAAAAGCCCCATGATCCGGGTGATATCGTACAGGGCATCAACGGCATCAACGGCTGCGCCTCCATCCGTATCCGGTGCGATCACCACATCGGAAATCCTGGGGTCTGCCATGATATAGGCCAGATGCCGCTCTCCTGCCTTGGCATTGATCTGAACCCGGGTTTCATGGAGCCGGGACAGCCCCGGTATGCCGGTATTCACAATGGAAACCCCGGTCTGGCAAACGGCGGCCAGTTTTTGTTTCAACCGGTCAATATCTGCTTTTTCGGCCACAGGATTTTTGGGCGCTTTCTTTGTGGGGCGGTTGCCGATCAAACAGGCCGCGTCCCCGATTTTTGCCATGTACTGGATATCGATGGTGCCTTCGGCATTGATCCGGATATTGCTCAATTCATTGGCAAGGGGGGCAAAATTTTTAAAATATTCCGGTGTATAAGGGGTCCTGATCCAGATAAAATTTTCATTGTCCGAGACCTGTTCAACAGCCCAGCCGCTGGTATACCAGTCCATTTTCCCGATGGGGGTGGCGGTACAGATCCTGGGAATGGCCCGGTCGGACAAATGGGCCCGAAGATGCAGGGCCATATGAATCCCGTCGGACAAGGGCTTCCAATAAATGGAATTTCCATGGATGGGGCTGCAGGGAATGTAAATATAATGCAGCTCGGCACCGGCGCCGCGCAGCAGGCCGAAGAGTTTAACCAGTTCGGGTCCTGTATCATTGCAATCGCTTAAGAAAGGGGTCTGGATATAAACGGCAATACCGCTTTTGACCAGGTCTGAAATGATCTCCAGGCTTTCGGGGCTCACCTCATCCGGGTGGATAAAATGGGTGGCCACTTCCATGCGCTTGCCATGCTGCTGGAGTTCCAGGCTTTTCTGCTGTAAATATTTCAGATAGGCAGATTCCTTTTCCAGAAACAGATCCGGGTAATAGGCAATGGACCGGGTGGCAAGACGCAGGGTCTGAACATGGGGAATGGTCATGAGCCCGTCAATGGTGGCAGCCATATTGTCACGGTTCATGAAGGGATCTCCGCCCGTGACAACGATTTCCTTGATCAACGGAGAATTTCTGACATGGGCGACCGCTGCCGCAACCCCCTGGGGAGTGGGATTTTTTTCGTTCCTGGCATCTTTGTGCTTTCTGAAACAAAACCGGCAATAGACAGGGCAGCTCATGTTGAGCAGAAAAATTACCCGGTTCTGGTACATCTGTTCCAGAAGCCCGTCATGGAACTGGCCGATCCAGGTGTTGGTATGGCCTACGGACTCCAGTTCTTCCACAAAGGGCATATACTGATAGGCCACATCCCTGGAAACCATCATCTGTCGGATGGTGTGCCGGGAAAGGCGGACCGGGTATTTTTCGATCACACGCTGCAAATCGGACCGCTGATCTTCCGGGATATCCAGGTTGGTCACCTGCTCCAGCTGGTGTGTGTCTTTGATGGACACATAGCCATGCCCCGGGATTACGTGTTCCAGAAGCGCCACCAGCAGCCTGGAAGGCAGTTCCACCGGATCTGCGTCCCGGTTTAGGACCGGATGCCCGCCCCGGGAACCTGCAATGGCCTCCAGGACCGCTTCTAAAAACCCCTTGGGATCTTCGGGGTGGCCTGCGGCTTTTAAAAGGCGGGCAAGTTTTGTCTGCCCGTCTTTGTTTCCAATAACCTGGGCAAAGGCTCCACCGCAAAATTGTTCATTGCCATAGGTTTCCAGAAAATCCGTCAGCCCGGAGGTCAGCCGGGACAAGGGAACCTCTGCCTGAAATTTTGAATGTTCAAACCGGATTTCCAGGATGGGATCTGTACTCTGTTTCACTTTCGCACCTCTTTCGCCTTGAATATATAACAAATGGTATTTTCGGAAAATCCCCATCCCATTGCCTTGGCAAGCAGCTTGTCTTCCTGGCCGATGGGGATACGGATCACAAGATATTCCCTGGAGACCTCCATATCGATCACCTGCTGCCAAACAAATTTTTCTTTTTCAAGATAGGCATAGGCCATGTGGGCCGGATCAAATATGGAGCCCTCCCGGGCGTTTAACGCATTTTCAAAAACAATATAGCTGGCAGACGGATCAAGGGTCTGCTTGACCTGTAAAAAACTCTGGTGTTTCGGGACCGGATGAAAAAAATCTGTCACAACGGTGATGGCACTTCTTAGGATTTCAATAATCTGCAATGAAACGGGTCCACCTGTATATAGACCTCATCTCCCCGACGATAGGGAGACCGTTTCACAAAATTAATCACATGCAGGACCTGCCCCTGGGCAAGTTCCACAAAATAACTGACCTCTCCGCCCATATAACTGCGGTCCACTATTTTGCCGAAAAAATAGTTCATTCCGTCTTGCCTGGTGAAATCTGTTTTATAGCCCAGGGTCATCTTCTGGGCGCGAATCACGATTTCGGCTTTGGCTCCGGCTGGAAATTCTTCTGCCGGACTTACCAGGCAAAGGGTGTTGTCCGAAAGCCGGACTTCAAGAAACGGTGATTTCCTCTCTCCAACCACGGCATCCATGAAGTTGGAATGCCCTAGAAAATCGGCCACAAAATGGTTGGCCGAATTATTGTACACCTCTTCCGGGGTTCCCTGCTGCTGAATAAACCCGTCCTTCATGACCACAACCTTGTCGGACATGGAAAGGGCTTCCCGTTGGTCATGGGTCACAAAAATGGTGGTAACCCCCAGCTGCTGTTGGAGGTTATCGATTTCCCGGCGCATATCCTCCCTCAAGTTTTCGTCCAGTGCCGACAGGGGTTCATCCATGAGCAGCACATCCGGCTCGATGACAATGGCCCGGGCCAGGGCGATCCGCTGTTGTTGGCCGCCGGACAGCTGGGAAGGCATCCGGTTTCCCACCTTGGGTAGCCGTACGGTTTCCAGGGCCTTTTCAACCTTTTTGTGCATATCTGTCTTTGAAACTCCCCTGTATTTCAGGCCAAAGGCGATGTTTTCAAAAATGGTTTTATGGGGAAACAGGGCATAATTCTGAAAAATCATGCCCAGATTCCTTTTATGGATAGGGGTATCGTTGATTCGCTTGTCCCGTATATAGATATCGCCCTGGGTGGGTGTTTCCAGCCCCGCCAGCATCCGTAGCAGGGTGGTTTTTCCGCAGCCGGACGGCCCCAGCAGGGTCACCAGAGAGCCTTCGGGGATTTCCAAATCCATGCGTTTAACCGCAACCACCTTTCCATAGTGTTTTTCAATGCCCGCAAACCTTACAAATGCCGGGTCTCGTTCTTTTCCCAAACCGTTATGTCTCCCCATTTTCTGTTGAAGAATTCACCGGCACCCTATTTTCAGCGCACCGGGAATTCCCTGGTTCATGGCAAATCAGCCGGCCATTACCCTATCCCATTTTTCAGACCAATCCAGCTGGTGACCGTTCCAATAGGCCGGATCTGCAAACAGGTATCCGTTCAGCTTGCCTGTCGGGTCAAAGGCGGGCAATTGTTTGACCGCATCGGGCATGTCAACCTTTGTGGGATCCAGACTGGTCGGATAATTCTGTCCCAGGGCAACCGCTATGGCCGCTTCTGGCTCCAGCATGAAATTCAGTAAATTCTGGGCCACCGCAAGATCGGTTCCCTTGAGAACATACATGTATTCCATCCATGAATAGGTGCCGTCGGGCGCCAGATACCCTATGGGATGCCCTTGTTTCTGGAGGGCCGCAACCCGGCCGGACCATGCCACGGTGGCATAGATCTCGCCATTGCCCAGAAGGCTCATGAGCTCAGATCCCGATGCCCAGTATTTTTTGATCAGTCCCCGCTGCTCTTTCAAGGCTTCCCAGACAGCCTTTTCATCCGTGATATTGTTGGGACTCTGTCCGGTGTGCAGGGCCGCATACCACATATTGGTTCTGAAATCACCCCCCCAGGATCCCAGCTTGCCCTTCAGATTTTTATCAAACAGCAGGGAAGCACCCAGTTTCTCGGCATCTGCCTTGGAAATTTTTTGGGTGTTATAGGCAATGCCGGTCTGACCCAGATCATAGGGGACGGCGGACAAGGTTCCATTGGAAATGCCCCTCAGGGTATCGGTCATTTTGGTCATGACATTTTTCAAATTGGGAATCTGGGTTTCGTCCAGAACCACGCCAAAGCCCAGATCCGTATACCGGGCATAATCATAAACCGCACTCAGATGGGCAATATTAAATTCTCCCCCGGGCGGATAGGAGGCCTTTACCTGGGTTAAGAAGGCATCCATGCCGGTAAAGGCGGCATCAATCACCTTGATGCCGCTTTCCTTGGTAAAAGGATCAAAGGCAAATTTTCTCAGGGCTTCGGAGGTGGACCCCCCCCATGAATGGCAGGTGATGGAATTGCTGCCGGAAAACGCCTTCTGTACCAGGCCGAAAGGTCCGCCCATGATGCCCAAAGAGGCACCGGCGAT
>JAHIVS010000029.1 GCA_018816605.1 Pseudomonadota bacterium | reverse complement strand
TCATCCCCGGTCCAGATATCCGTAACCCGGTCAAACATGATCCGCTTGGGGTTATAGATCACTTTAGCACCGGCTATCTGTAAAAAGTAATCAGAACCTTTTGCAGGATAGATGCTGGTGAGGATTTCAAACCCTTTTTTCAGTTCCAATGGCGTGATGTACATTGAAATCAAAGGATACCCCAAACTTCCGTCCAGGCCGATACCAAGGGGGACAGATCTGAAAAGGTCACAGGCCTGGATGATGTTTGTTTTCCCTTTTAAAAGATTATCCCGGATCACCCCGTTTGAAATAATGGCAACATCGGCAAAGGGGTTAAAATCTTCTGAATATTTCTTTATGACAAAGTGTATGGAATCTGCCAGAAAGTTTCCTAAAGGCGATTCTTCCTCTTTAAGCTCCAGATCAAAACCGGTCTGTGCCACAGTTTTTCTGAAGGACAATCCATGGTTCTTTAAAAATTTTTGATTAATCTGATATTCATAGGCGCGAATAATATCTGAAATTTCAGGATCACCGGGAATACTGTCATCAATTGGTATGACCTTATAATCTGACACCCGGACCTTATGGTTTTCAAGGGCAAGCTTGATGTGGCCAATCTGCTTGCCATACTCCCAGGCTTGAACAATCAGGGTGTTGTTTATGGTAATCGGGGTTTCCATTTTTGTGTGGGTATGACCACTGATGATCACATCAATGCCACTCACCTTTTGTGCCAGGAGCTCATCCTCTGATTTTTCTTTGTTCTGGTTCAGGCCGCCATGGGACAGGCAGATAATAATGTCAGCCTTGCCCTTCAGGGTTTCTACCATTTTTTGTGCAGCCGTCACAGGATCACTGAATGAAACCGGTTTTGAAAATGGCGCTTTTTCAGCTGCGTCCTTCCCCATGAGCCCGAAGATTCCGAATTTTACCCCGTCCTTTTCCAATAGGGTATAGGGTGTGATAAGACCTTTTGAAAAGGCCTGTTCAAGGGAATCATCATCAGGGCTTTCTTCACTGAAGACCATATTGGCCAGCAGAATAGCCGGCCGCTTGTCCTGTTTTTGGGCGGTTTCAAGGATTTGGGCCAGGCCATCGGGCTTTAGATCAAATTCATGATTTCCAAGGGTGACGGCGTCATATCCCATTGCGCTGAGCAGCTTAAGCTCAAACGCCTCTTCCCTGGACAGGAGATGAAAGAAGGAACCCATGAGAAAATCCCCCCCATCCACAACAAGAACCGGGCCCTGGGTTTGATCTTTAATTTTTTTGATCATGGTTGAGATCCGTGCAAACCCGCCCATGGTATCGTCATCCAGACCGGTTTCAGGGGTATAATCCTGGTTGGGAGAAAACCCCAAAAAATGGGAATGAAGATCATTGGTGTGAATGATGCTGATCTCTTTTTTAGCGGCATTGGCCGTACTAAAGCAAATAAAGACGCTCGAAAGGATCACAAGATAATTCATAAACCGCTTCATAAACCGCTCCTTGTTTCTAGAATCAATGGGAAATTTCTCATATCAGTATCAGGATGTAACAGAGGAAGAAGATGACGTCAAGACTTGCCTGGACGGCGCAGTCCGAATCCGTCATTATCCAGGGCAGACGAATCAGAGGATACTTCAAATATACTTGACATATATTAAATTAATATATTATGTATTCCAGATCATAAACAGGGACGAAGCAACCCATTATAAAGGTATTCAGTCCATGCAGGAAATGATCACCCTTGGTTTTTTATTTGACCGCCAGCATCTGTTTACAAAGACCCGAAAACCCGGCAGTTCCGATGGCATTGACCTGGGCCTGGGAGTCTCGCCGGATCTGGAAGCGCCTGGGGTCTGGTCGGGAATTCTCAACCTCTGCGCTCGCCTGTGTTTTGAGGTCGTCTCCTTTGATGCCCCCCTGATTGTCAACAAAGACCAGATTTCGGAAAAAAAGGCCTGTCTGGTGATAGATCTTCTGACAGAATCGCCGGGGCTTTGCACACAGAATCCGGAATTTGTCTCCATTGAAAAAACAGACGCACGGCAGGTATGCATCCAGAGCGGCTCAGCTCCTGCCCTGGGGATGATACTCAATTATCTGGCCATGGGGTCGCTGGAAAGACCGGATGCCCCCCCCCATTGCATTCAGACCAAAGGACCGGCTCACCGGGATTTTTCAGCCCCAGGGAATATTGTCCGATTGTCGGCTTAATGGCAGGGCCCTGGAAGATATCTGCCTGAAACCTAAACCCGGGCAGATGGAAACGGACACGCCCTCCAATGGGCCCAGATTCCATGCCCTCGATTTTACAGGGCTGTACAAAGAAGATCCGGTTCTGCCCTTTCGGCGGGAGCTGAATGCGGTCTGGTCCATCCAGTCTCCAACCCTTTCTTTCCAGACAGGACTTGCCCTTTGTGATGCCCTTGGTGCCATGGTCATGGAGGCTACGGCCATCACCCTTCCCCTGGTGGTGGGTAACAAGGACGAACGTTTTCCAGGCAAATCCGACGGTTCCGGTCCCCTTTGCTTTGACGTGGAGGAAACCGCCCATGGGGGGGATGGCCTTGTGGTTCATTTTTCTGCGCCTTCGGGTCCGGTTACGGTCAGGGGCAGGTCCAGGGGATTTTCCGATTTTCTCTTTCCCTGGATAGGTCTGGCATTGAACCAGGGGGGGCCCGGGTTTGTCAGGGCATTGGCTGTCCGGAATCAGGCGGCCGGGGTTTTTCACCCTGCCCCTGGCCGAGGGGCGGTTGCACCCACCCGAAAAGAGCGCCTTCCCATTGTCCACAATTTTGCGCCTGGATCGGAAATAGCCGATGTCCTATCGGCAGTCTCCGGTGTGAAACCGGGTCACGGGCCCCTTGTGTGCGAGGCCTGGGTCAGCAAGCCTTCCGCTGTTCGGGCTCAGCTTCAGGAACAGATCGAAACACTTCTTTCGGCAAAAGGCTACCGCCCCGGGGTGAGGGTTTTGAATGCCTTTAAGCCGGGACTTTGCCGCATCCTGGAGTTTGACCTGCCGATCCTGCTGGAAAAAAAGCCGGCCAGGGTGCAGGTTTCATATCGTCCCTTTGATGGGATCAAGACTGCGCTGGAGACTTCCCATCGCTGGCTCCATGAATTGTTTCCCGTGGCCGAGGTTCTGGCAGACCGGCTGTCCATCTCCACGGATGCGGTGGGGCTTTCCATGGAGAACAACCAGGAAGAGATATATGCACTGACAGCCTTTGACGAAAAGGGCCGTATTCTTTTTGAGGACCGATTTTCTCCGTTTTTTCACACCTTTGACTATAGGGCTTTTTGCCCGGACCAGGGAAGTGTCTCCCCCACCTGCGCCGGTATTGCCATCCGACAGGGGGAAAAGACGCTGATCCATAAGGCCGTTCCAACGGACCGGGACCGGTTCTGGAAACAATTTCAGACCGTGTTTGTCCCGGATCTGATCGCTTCCATGGAAACCAGGATTCAATCCGGAGACTTTGACCGTCTGCCGGCATTCTTTGAATCCATCCGGGTGGAGGTGTTTCTGGATGAAAGCAGTTATCGCCTGGGGTTTATGGATGAGCAGATCAGTCCCATGGAAAAGCTCCATGAGGATATTTATTTTTTTCTGTTAAAGGTGTTTGCGCAATTCTCCATCCAACACGGGCTTCCCGAATCCCTGAAACTGGGACAGATCCTTCCCAGGGTCCATTCGTCTGCCGGCAGCAAGGGCGCCAGGGCAAATATCCGGGCCCTGCCCGCAAGGCAAATTGTTGTGCCTGGTTTAAAGATGCCTGGCGCGGTATTTGACACCCTTTCCATGGACAGGGACGGCTGGACATTGTCCAGCCGCCTGGATGAAAAAACAGGCCCACTTTCTTTAGCCCTGCTGACCCTGCAGGAGGCGGTTGCCCGGGGTGACGCCATTTCCGGGCCTGTCCCTCCAGACCGTCTGCTCACAACCAAAGCGGTGGGAAAATATTTATCCTGCTTCAATAAATTGGACCATATCCAGGTATGGGAAATTGCAACCTCCCTGCAGGGAAGGCCCATTTATGCGGTGGAGGCATTCCGGGTCCGGGGGGGCCGGGTGTCCGTGCCCAGGCTGCGCATGCAAAGGCCCACGGTGCTGTTCAACGCCCGGCACCACGCCAATGAGATTTCCAGCACCAATGCGACCCTCCAGTTTATTGAATTTTTGGGCGATTCCCAGGGAGCGGCCTGTCTTGATACTGCCAATGCCGTGTTTCTCCCCATGGAAAATGTGGACGGGGTGGCCACCTTTGAAGATCTGTATGAGTCTGGCAGCTCGGACATCCTCCATGCGGCCCGGTACAATGCCCTGGGCTCTGAGTTCTATGACCAATATTTCAAACACCCGCCGTTATTTTCAGAAGCCCTGGCCAAACAGCGGCTATGGAAAAGATGGCTGCCCGAACTCATGGCAGATCTCCACGGAGTGCCCGGCCATGAATGGTGCCAGCCCTATGCCGGGTATCTGCCCGCAGGGTTTAGAGAATTCTGGATACCCCGGGCCTTTGTCTATGTACACCTGCCGTTTCTCGAAGACCCATGCCATCCCCTGTACGGCCAGGCAATGGCCCTGGCAGAACACCTGCGCAACGCCGTGGCAGGTTCCAGAAAAATGGTGGCAGCCAATGAGCAGATAACCGCCCTGTACCACCGATATGCCAGAACACCTGAACCCGAAATATTTCCGGAAGCAGACAGCACAGACCTGACCGCCCTGCCCCTTCTGGGGAGGGCCAGAAATTTCAATTTTGCCGTTCAACACCCGGACATTACCCGGGCCGAGGTGATTGTGGAAGTTCCCGATGAAGTGGCCCATGGAGAAACGCTTGGCCTGTGCGTTGCGGCCCATTATAAGATCCAGGAAGCACTGATGCAGGCGTTGACTCCCCGTAAGGCAAAAGTCATTGCCCTGCCGGATCAAAAGAGCGGCCACAGAATTTTTGAATGGCGCCTATCCCAGGCCAGGGGCCTGTGACAGATAAGATAAGGTGTGGCAGATTTAGAATGAAAAACTTAACAAGGAGAAAGAGATGAAAAAGTATTTAAGCGCGTTTTTTGCCCTTCTGATGCTTGTTCCGTCCCTGTCAATGGCAGGCAGCGATACATTGATCTGGGGCAGGGGCGGAGACTCGGTCATGCTGGATCTGGCCCAGGCAACCGATGGAGAGTCCATCAAGGCCGGGATACAGATCTTTGAAAATCTGGTAAAATTCGGAAACGACTCCATGGATGTGGAGCCCCAGTTGGCGGAATCCTGGGATGTTTCAAAGGACGGTCTGACCTGGACCTTTCACTTAAGGAAAGGCGTGAAATTCCATGACGGCACGGATTTTAATGCCCAGGCAGTCTATGATTCCTTTGCCAGAATCATTGACAAGGAGCATCCTTTCTACGGGTATGGCAAATGGAAATACCTGAGCCTGTCTTTGCAATATGTCACCGCCATTAAGATCATTGATGACCATACGGTCAGCCTGACCACCCAGATGCCCTATGCGCCCCTGATCAACAACCTTGCCCTGTGGCTGTGTCCCATTCTCTCGCCCAAGGCCATGGCCGAGTACAAGGACCAGATCGGCATGCATCCCGTGGGAACCGGCCCCTTTAAATTTGTCAAATGGGTCAAGGACGACCATATCATCCTGGTCAGAAATGATGCCTATTGGGCAGGTGCCCCCAAGCTGGAAAAAATCATCATCAAATCCATTCCCGAGACCTCCACCCGCATGATGGCCCTCCAGTCCGGTGCCATTGACATTGCCGATGATCTGGACCCGGACGCCATCACCCTGGTAAAAAAGACCCCAAACCTGGTAGTCAAAGAGAATGCCAGTGTCAATGTGGGGTATATTGCCATGAACACCAGCAAACCCTATCTGGCAGATCCCAGGGTCAGACAGGCCATCAGCCATGCCGTGGACAAGAATATGTTAATTCAGACCCTGTTCCAGGGACTTGCCATACCAGCCAAAAATCCCTTTGCCCCGAGCATCTGGAGCTACAATGACGAGATTGTCCCCTACGACTATGATCCGGCCAAGGCAAAAGCGTTGTTAAAGGAAGCCGGGTTTGACATGGCCCGGGAAATTGAACTTTGGGCCATGCCCGTATCCCGTGCCTATATGCCGGATCCGGTAAAAACGGCCGAACTGGTCCAGGCCTATCTGGCGGCCGTGGGAATCAAATGCAAGATCGTCCGCCATGACTGGGGAACCTATCTGCAAAAAACCGGCAACGGCGAACATGACCTGTGCATGCTCGGGTGGCTGGGCGGCAATGCAGACCCGGATAATTTTCTTTACGGGCTCTTGTCTGCCGACACCGCCAATATCCCGGGTGCCTCCAATGTGGCCATCTGGAAAAATGCCGAATTTACAGACCTGGTCAAAAAAGCCCAGAAAACCTTTGATAAGGCCCAAAGAACCGAATATTACAAACAGGCCCAGGTCATTGCCCATGACCAGGCCCCCTGGCTGCCCATTGCCCATACCAAGGTGGTCCGGTGTTTTAACAAGAGCGTCCAGGATATTCCCTTGAGACCCAATGGCCTCAATTCCTTTGAAATGGTCTGGAAAAAATAGGATTCATGAACCCTTCTTTTATCATCAGAAGATTGTTTCAATTGATCCTGATTGTGGCCGGGGTTTCCGTGGTGGTCTTTTTCATGCTGAGAATGATCCCCGGAGACCCTGCCCAGCTTCTTCTGGGAGAGCTGGCCTCTCCCGGAGAACTGGCGTCCCTGCGGGAGCAGCTGGGCCTGAACCGTTCCCTGCCGGTCCAATACTGGATATTTGTCAAAAACATGCTCATGGGGGATTTCGGCTTCTCCATCCGGACCGGGACCCCGGTAATTCAGGAGATCCTCCCAAGGCTGATGGCCACCATTGAATTGTCGGCTGCGGGCATGCTCATCGCCACGGTGTTCGGCATCCTGGCAGGGGTGATGTCGGCGGTGTATAAAAACTCAATGATCGATTATACTGCCATGCTGTCCGCCCTGGTGGGGGTCTCGGTTCCCGTCTTCTGGCTGGGGCTCATGATGATTTATGTGTTTTCCGTGCATTTTCAGCTCCTGCCCATGATGGGCCGCATGGACCTGGCCGTGGAGCGCTTCCCCATTACAGGACTTGTGCTGGTGGATGCCTTGCTGCACCTGGATTTTGCCGCTTTCAAGGACGGATGTCTCCATCTGGTGATGCCGGCCATCACCCTTTCCACCATTCCCATGGCCATCATTGCCAGGATCACCCGGTCTTCCATGCTGGAAGTGCTCAACCAGGATTATATCCGTACGGCCCGGGCCAAGGGCATGGAAGAACGAGTGGTGATCCTGCGCCATGCCCTGGGCAATGCGTTTCTTCCCATTGTAACGGTTCTGGGCATCAACATGGGTCTGCTTTTGGGAGGCGCCGTGCTCACCGAAACCATTTTTTCCTGGCCCGGCCTGGGACGGTTTGTGGTGGATTCCCTCATGGGCAGAGACTATAACGCAGTCCAGGCCTGTATTTTGATTTTTGCCGTACTCATGGCCCTGATCAATCTCATGGTGGACCTTTTGTATGCATTTTTAGACCCGAGAATACGGGTCAACGAGGATTAGCACCAATGACGGACCTGTTCAAAGAGTTGTTGAAAAACAAAAATGCCTTGCTGGGGGTGATCATTGTCTGTTTTATTCTCCTGGTCGCCTTGTTCGGCGGGATGATCGCCCCCTATGATCCCTTCTTGCCGGCCCCCCTGGACCGGCTCCAGCCCCCCTCTTTTGCCCACTGGTTCGGTACCGACTCCCTGGGCCGGGATATTTTAACCCGGGTCATCTACGGCAGCCGGATTTCTTTGATGATCGGCCTGGTTTCCGTGGGCATTTCCCTGGTTCCGGGAACCATTCTGGGCCTTTTGGCCGGATATTTCGGCAAGACCCTTGATGCGGTCATCATGCGGGTCATGGATGTGATTCTGGCCTTTCCCGCCATTTTGATGGCCATTTTTATTGCCGCCATCCTCGGCCCCAGCCTGATCAACACCATGATTGCCGTGGGCATTGTCTATATTCCCCATTATGCACGGATCGTCAGATCCTCGGTGCTGCTGCTCAAAGAACAGCTGTTTGTACAGTCGGTGGGGCACATGGGCGGCAGCCATTTTCGGACCATTTTCGGCCATATCCTGCCCAATGCCCTGGCCCCCATTATTGTCTATGCCACCCTGGGGATGGGAACCGCCGTACTCCAGGCGGCGGCCCTGGGGTTTCTGGGCCTCGGGGCCCAGCCGCCCCAGCCGGAATGGGGTGCCATGCTGTCCGAAGGCAGACAATATCTCCAGATGGCCCCCCATGTGGCAGCCTTTCCAGGGCTGGCCATTCTGCTGCTGGTCCTGGGATTCAATGTGTTTGGGGACGGAATGCGGGATGTGCTGGACCCCTCCCTTCGAACCTGAACAGACCACAGGAAAACAACCTATGCCTGACCCCCTATTAAGCCTGAC
>JAHIVS010000253.1 GCA_018816605.1 Pseudomonadota bacterium | reverse complement strand
TGTCGATGGGCACGCCCCAGTGTATGGAAGCCGGCTTTGCCTTTGCATACAACCGGGCCGCCTTTTGAATCTTTTGGGCAGGAACAAATGTGATTTCTTCTACTTTTTCAGGTGTATAGGGGGCGCAGCTCTCCTTGAATTTTTCCCAGACGCTGGTACAGGTAATCCTTGTGCCGTCTAAAAGGGTAATATCAAAAACACCGGTAAGTGCAGGTGTGGCAGACGCTTTGCCATAGGCCTGTTCAAGGGTATTCCAGATAACCGGTGTATTTGAATCTGTGTCAAACACAACAAAATTTTGATTTGACCCGGACTCAAGAATATCCGATTCCCTCAAAAGCGTGCCTGTGTCATTCCGGACAAGCCTTGGGGCATCGGTCCAGGTTTCAAGAAAGCTTGTATCGTAGAGTTCTTCTTTGATAATGACCTGTAAAAATCCAAGGGCAAGGGCCGCATCGGTTCCGGGCCGGATTTGGAGCCAGTGTTTTGAGCGGGAAGCAAAAAATGAAAGCCTAGGGTCAATGCAGATGATTTTTGTTCCTTTTTTCATCAGATCGATAATCCAGTGCCCAAACAGGTTGTCCGGGCAGGTGGCGGAGATATTATACCCCCAGATGATCATGCATTCGGGCACCTTGTACTCGGGGTTTTCATACCGGCCCGGCAGCCACTGGGCCGCATCAAACACACAATAATCTCCCTGGACCGTATCCAGGGCGGCAATCCTCGGGCTGTAGCAGGCATTTCCGCTCAGGGCAAACATGACATTGGGGCTGCCAAAGGCATAGGCCAGCATGCAGATCCAGGGACCGATATCCCGGCCTGTTCCCATTGAAAATATCATGCTTTCAGGCCCGAATTCATCCCGGATGCCTTTCATCCGTTCTTCAATTATATCAAAGGCTTCTTCCCAGGTGATTTTTTCAAACCGGTCCTCTCCCCGTTTGCCCACCCGTTTCAGGGGGGACCGCAACCGGTCATGGTGGTCGATATACTGGGTCATGGCAAGGGCTCGGGCGCAGAGGCGGCCCTGGTTCCAGGGATGATCCGGATCACCTTCCAGTTTAACCAGCTTGTTGTCCCTGATATGGGCCAGGACGCCGCATCCCCCGTGACATCCCGGCCCTGCCGACCAGGTGGTGGTTCTAACAATTTTTGTCTTGGTGTTTTCCATTTAAAGGCCTGTTTTCTAAGGTGTATTATAATGGTGCGCCCGCAAGCCTGGAAATCATCCGGGCAACGGTTGCAGTCTTTTTTCCGAAAGGTTCAAATTTATCTTGGGTAAAGGTTCCCACCAGTACAATACCGGCTGCCACGGTATTGTTGTGGTCAAATACCGGTGCGCTGACAGCGGTAATTCCCGGTGTGATCTCGCCATTGTCAACGGAATATCCGTGTTGGCGGCAGAAGATCAGCTCCTGCTCAAGTTTTTTCCGGTCAAAGGAATCAATGCCCCCGTGAAAAAAGAGCTGGCCCGCGTCCAGAATCCGTTGCTGCTCTTTTGTGTCCAAAAAAGAAAAAATGGCCTTTCCATGGGAGCCGTGGGTAATGTGCAGGGACTGATACTGCCGGATCGTGATGGAAAGCGTTTGGTTCCCGTCATATTTTGCAGCAATATAAAACTGATCGTTGCAGATAATGCCAAGCAGGGCGCTGGTTCTGGTTTCATCGGCCAGTCGCTGGAGAGATTCTTTTGCAATGGCGGAAATATCCAGTTTTTCCTTGGCCTTCTGTGCCAGGGGCAGGAGGGCCGGACCCAGGGAATAGGTTTTTGTTTTGGCGTCTTTGACGACGAAATCATATTGCACAAGGGCGTTTAAGATAGAGTATCCCTTGCTTTTGTGGATTCCTATTTCATTGCAGATGGCTGTCAGTCCCATTCCGTTGTCGCGGTTTTTCCCAAGACGAAGAAGGAGTTGGGCAGCCTGTTCCACAGCCGGGGATGTGGGATTGTAGACAGATTTTTTCTTTTCCATGGCGTTGTCCCTTAAACGCTGAATTTTTCTGTATATAGAACAAGGTTCTGTATATTAAAACAAAAGGAAAAACACCTGTCAAGAAAAAACAAAAGCTCCCTGGGGTTTGGCCAGGGAGCTTATCCGATATGAATCGGGTCTTGTGGGATCGGTATGGGGCTTGTCAGGCAGAAGCCGGTTCAATATTAATGGCGCAGACCTTGAATTCGGGTATCTTGGCGGTGGGGTCAAGCTTCCCGTTGGTAAGTTCATTGGCAGCTGCTTTTGCAAAATGGAAGGGAATAAAAATTGTGCCTTCCACAGCTTTGGAGGAGACCTTGAGTTTTGCAGTGATTTTACCCCTGCGGGAGGAAACATCCACCATGTCACCGCTGTCAAGTCCCAGTTTTTGAACATCCTTGTCAGAAATTTCCACGAAACACTCGGGAGAAAGGCGGTTGAGTCCATGGGTCCGCATGGTCATGGTGCCGGTGTGGTAGTGGTATAAGACCCTTCCCGTGGTAAGAATATAGGGATATTTCTCGTCGGTCTCTTCAGCCGGGGGGGTATGGTTAATGGCATGGAAAAGTCCTTTCCCCCGCGTGAACTGCGCCGTATGCAGGATGGGTGTCCCCGCGTGGTCTTCACTGGGACATGGCCAGTGAATGCCGATTTGGTCGATTCTCTCCCAGGTGATGCCTTTGTATGAAGGGGTCAGGTCGGCAATTTCCTTGAAAATTTCATGGCTGTTTTCATAGGCCATTTTATATCCCATCCGGGTGGCAATCTCACAAATTATTTCCCAATCCCGACGCGCTTCTCCTGGCGCATCCACGGCTTTCCGCACCCGCTGGACCCTGCGTTCCGAGTTGGTGAAGGTGCCGTTTTTTTCTGCAAAGCAGAAGGAGGGCAACACCACATCCGCCATCCGTGTGGTCTCGGTTTCGAAAATATCCTGGACCACAAGAAACTCCAGATTGCCAAGGGCTTTTCTGGCATGGTTCAGGTCCGGATCCGATACCATGGGGTTTTCCCCAATGATAAACAAGGATTTAAACTCGCCTTCATAGGCTTTCTGGACCATTTCCGTTGCCACAAGCCCAGGAGTGGGGGAAAGGTCCGTGACATTCCAGGCCCTTTCAAATTTGGCTCTGGCCTCTTCATTGCCCACCGGCAGGTAGGCTGTGAAAACATTGGGCAGGCCACCCATGTCACAGGCACCCTGGACATTGTTCTGGCCCCGCAGGGGATTGACGCCCCCACCGGGTTTGCCCAGGTGGCCGCAGAGCAGGGACAGGTTGGCCAGGGATTTTACATTGTCGGTGCCACAGGTGTGCTGGGTAATGCCCATGCAATACAGGATGGTGGCCGCAGGGGCATTGGCAAATTGTCTGGCCACGTCAATGAGATCTTCTTGTGCGATGCCGGTGATCTCTTCAACATAGGCGGGTGTATATTTTTCAACGGTCTCTTTCAGGGCATCAAAGTTTTCGGTTCGTTGCGCAATGAAGTTTTTATCATGGAGATCTTCCTGGATGATCACATGCATCAGGCCGTTGATCCAGGCAATGTCGGTACCGGGAAAAGGCCTGAGCCATTTATCGGCATGGTTTGCCAGTTTGACCCGTCTGGGATCGATGAGATAGAGTTTTTTTCCCTTCAGGACCGCTCTTTTGACAAAATTGGACAAAACCGGGTGGTTTTCCGTGGTATTGGACCCTGTGACAAGGATCACGTCGCTTGTTTCAATATCGGCGATGGTGTTTGTCATGGCCCCACTTCCGAATGCTGCAGCCAGACCGGCTACGGTGGAGCTGTGTCAGAGCCGGGCACAATGATCTATATTGTTTGTTTTCAATACAGCCCGGGTAAATTTTTGTGCGATGTAATTGTCTTCATTGGTGACCCGGGCAGAGGTGAGAACCCCGAGGGCATCGGACCCGAATTTATCCTTTATGGTGGTGAATTTTTCGGCCACAAGGGCCAGGGCTTCATCCCAGGACGCCTGGACCTGCTTTCCCTCCTTTTTAATAAGGGGAAGGGTGAGACGGTCGGGGGAACTGACAAAATCAAATCCAAAGCGGCCCTTGACGCAGAGGCTTGCATTGTTGGGGGGCAAATTGATATCCGCCCCGTCAATTTTTACAATCTGGTTGTCCTGGACAAACAGATCCATCTGGCATCCCACACCGCAAAAAGAACAGGTGGTCCTGACGGTATGGGTATCCTTAAACCGGTCATCCCGGAATGCCCTGTCCGGTATCAATGCCCCCACCGGGCATACCTGAAGACATTCTCCGCAGAAGACGCAGTCCGAATCTTTCAGCGGGGCATCATTTTTGGCAATGATTTTAAGGTTTTTGTCGGCATATCCGAATTGGATGGCATTGTTTACCTGGATTTCACAGCAGGCTTTTATGCACATACCACACAGGATACACCGGGAAAAATCCCGGATAATGAAGGGATTGGCCCTCTCTGTTTCATATTGGCATTCATTCAGGGGCATGCCCTTTGTTTTGACCTGGTATCGGTAGGCAAGATCCTGGAGTTCGCAATCTCCCCAGACAGGGCAGAGCTCATTTTTTTGGTCATCTTTTAGGACCCCCAGCTGGAAAGAGGTCCAGTCAATGGTATCAAAATCACGAATGGCGCAATTATGGTTTCCCGATGCCAGCATGCGGCTGATATTTTCCCTGCGGGCATTTACGACTCTTGGAGATTCTGATGAGACAACCATGCCGATGGCAGCTTTTGTCGCACAGGACTCAACAAGGTCTTTGCTTCCCTTTATTTCAACAAGACAGACTTTGCAGGTATTGGTTGGGATGGTGTTTTTCAAATGGCAGAGGGTCGGAATATCGATTTTATTCCGCTGGGCTATGTCAAGAATTGTTTCACCAGGTTCAAAGGCCAGACTATTTTCATTTATTGTTATAATATTGTCTTCCATGGTTTTTCCTTGGATTTATTTATAACATTATCGCTTGTTTGCCCCAGACAACGGTATTTAACTACCGTATCGTCCAGTTATTGTCAATGTGACAGATAAAATAATTTTTATTGATATGGTTGACTTTTTATTTTGCTGATGGGTATACAGTAGTGGATTGTATTGCGGGTGAACCAAGGCGATAAACCATTACATGCCACAAGGATATACAAATGATTCAGTCGATTATAATGATGGGGGGGTTGGGGATTGCAATCGGTACGGTTCTGGTGATTGCGTCAAAAGCATTTTATGTGTATGAGGATCCAACGGTTGTTGCCATTGATGAGGCGCTTCCGGGTGCCAATTGCGGCGGGTGTGGATTTCCGGGGTGTAATGCCAATGCCCAGGCCATTGTTGACGGATTGTCCGGTGTGAATTCCTGTGTGGCGGCCGGCAGCGATGTGGCCATGGCCATTGCAAAGATCATGGGGGTTTCCGTTTCCGAGAAGGAACCTGAGTTTGCGGGACCGGGGTGTTATTATGGCACTGCCGATGCAGATTTAAACTATATCTACCGCGGGGTCCGGGATTGCCGGGCAGCCGCCATGCTCCTTGGGGGAATGAAGGTTTG
This sequence comes from Pseudomonadota bacterium, assembly GCA_018816605.1. Next base: position 5,981 of record JAHIVS010000253.1, on the reverse strand, counting down.
CCGAATCGGATGCCTCGGGCTTGGCACCTGTGTGACCGCCTGTCAGTTTGGCGCCCTTTCCCTGGGAAAAGACGGACTGCCCAAGGTAAATCAGGAAAAGTGCACCGGATGCGGCGCCTGTGAAAAAATTTGTCCGAAACAGATTATCCGCCTCACCTCGGTGACCCGGAGAATCATCCGGGAGTACACAAAGGAAGAATGTGTGACTCCCTGCCAGCGGGCCTGCCCTTCGGGCATCAATATACGGGAATATGTTCGCCTGATAAAGGAGGGGGATTACCATGGCTCCCTCCAGGTGATAAAAGAAAGGATGCCTTTCCCCACGGTGATCTCCAGGATCTGTCCGGCCCTGTGTGAGTTTGATTGCCGCAGACTTCTTTCGGACGAGTCCGTGGGCATTAATCATCTGAAACGGTTTGTCTGTGATTATGAAATGAACCAGGACAAACGGATCCATCCCTATAAAGCTCCGGCCTCTGGCAAAAAAGTTGCCGTGATCGGCGGCGGGGTTGAAGGGTTGTCTGCTGCTTTTTTCAGCACCCGGCTGGGCCATGACGCCACGGTTTTTGAAACAACCGATCACCTGGGCGGTATCCTGCGAAAGGCCATTGCAAGAGATCGCCTGACAATGGATGTTCTGGACTGGGATATCCAGGGAATTGTTGACATGGGCGTTCAAGTGAAAACCGGCCAGGAGGCGGGCAGGGATTTTACCATACCCGATTTGCTGGGCGAAGGATTTGATGCGGTTTTCACCGCAACCGGCGGCTGGGACTCCCGACTTGCACGGGGAGATGTCGACAAGGCCGCCTCGGTATTTCCCGGAGCATATCTGCTCATTGATCTGCTCAGAAGCGCTTCCAATGAAGCCATTGCGGTTCACTGCAAAAAAAAGGTGGTGATTGCAGGCGGCGGAAAGGCTTTGCCCGATGCCGTTAAAATACTTCGTGCCAAGGGGGCCGACACGATCATTGTTATTTCCCGGAAACCGGTCGACCAGTCTTCCTTTGACCGGGAGCAAATTGAAGAACTGGCCCTCCAGGGGGCAACCATTATTTACAATACCGGTATCACGCGGGTTATGGGAAAAAATCAGGACTTGACCGGGATTGAGTATATTGAGCTTGACACCGGCATCAAACATGTAATGGAGACAGACTCCCTGATCATTGGTTCCGGGCGGTTTCCGGAACTGGTGTTCCGGTCTTTGGCCGAAGGAGCCCCGGAAGATGATGCAGGGGAAGAGGGGGAACCTTCTGGAACAAAGAGCGCTGATACCCAGATGTCCTGGGAAGGTGTTGAACTGCAGAAAAAACCAGATGCAAACAGGGAAAACGGGTTGTTGTCACGGCAGGATGTTATTTCTGAATACGCTTCTGCCGTTGCGGCCATTAACGGGGGCAGGCAGGCAGCTGCAGCCATCCATCATTTGATCTACGGTCTTGAATTTCAGAATCCTGTCAATATGATAACCCAGAGATCGGTTCTTCAGGATGTTCGATCCCTGGTCCAGGTAACCCCATCCCCTCGAAATATCATTGAAATAGCAAGATCCAGAGAAGTGCGGCAAGATAAATTTTCCACCGGTTTTTCAGTGGAAGCAGCCCATGGAGAGGCAAACCGTTGTCTGGGGTGCGGGCTTGTCTGTTATGAAAAATCAAAGGTGCTCTGAAAAATGCGAAAAGGCAATCTGGCAGGTAACAATGACGATCGGGAAAGGTTATGAGACCAGAAAAGATACTTGTTGTTGATGATGAAAAGCGGATTGTTGATAATATTGCACGTTGCCTGAACCGGGAAGGATTTGATGTGGCAGGTGCCCAAGACGGTGCAGAGGCAGTCGCATTGTTTGAGCACCAGCGGTTTGCTCTGGTTTTGCTGGATATCAGCATGCCGGGTATGAATGGATATGAGGTCATGGAACGCATCTTTGGTCTGGATGGAGATGTTCTTATCATTATCATGACCGGATTTGCTTCTGTGGAATCTGCAGTAAAAGCCCTGAAAAAAGGGGCGTGGGATTATTTAAAAAAGCCATTTGAATATACGGATCTGATTAAAACCGTAAAAAATGCCCTGGCCCAGAGCAATCTTCTGGCAGAAAAAAAAGCGGTATCCGCCCGCCTTGAAGCTTCTGAGCGGCAATACAAATACATGGTTAACAATTCTCCGGACCTTGTCTTTACCCTTGATACCAAAGGGTGTTTTACCTTTGTGAACGATCAGTTTGAACGACTGCTGGGGTTTTCCAGAAAGGTACTCATGGGAAGTCTGTTTGAAGACCTGGTTCACAAGGGTGACCGGGAAAGGGTCAGGGAGCTGGTTGCCTCTGGATGCTTTGTCCAGGAGGGAACCGACGGCCATGAACTGAATTTCAGATTTAAAAGGGCCAGCCGGAATTTATCCCATTATGATCCCCATAGCGCTTTTGCATACATGGAATTAAAGGCTTCTTCCATGTATCTGCCGGCCAGTAATGACCGGAAGGAACGAAAAGGTGTTTATGTCGTTGCCCGGGATGTGACCGAGAGAGTTATCCTCGAGGCCCAGCTTCGCCAGGCCCAGAAAATGGAGGCCATTGGAACCCTTGCCGGGGGGATCGCCCATGATTTCAACAATATTCTCATGGGAATACAAGGATATGCTTCCCTGGTGAAATGCGGATTTGACAGGGACAGTGAGGAGTTTAAGCGGCTGTCCAATATTGATGAATATGTTTCCAACGGAGCGGAGATGGCCAGGCATCTTCTCGGCTTTGCCCAGAAAAACTGCCATGAAGTCAGTATGATCAACCTGAACTATCTGCTCAAGATGTCTGCCAAAATGTTTGGCAGGACCAAAAAAGATATTATTATTGATCAATATCTGGAGAAGAAACTCTGGGGTACGATTGTGGATGAGGGCCAGATCAAACAGGTGTTGATGAACCTTTTTGTAAATGCCTGGCAGGCAATGTCCCAGGGGGGGAAGATTACCATCAAATCCGAGAATGTTCGGATGGATGAATCACGGATCGATGAATTCGGTTTTGAGGCCCCTGGCGCATTTGTCAAAATAACGGTGGCCGATACGGGCGTGGGCATGGACAAAGAGACCATGTCCCGGATTTTTGATCCTTTTTTTACCACAAAGGCCAGGGGCCAGGGAACAGGCCTGGGTCTTGCAACCGCCTATGGAATCATCAAAAGCCACAGGGGCGCTTTCAAGGTGGACAGCAAGCCGGGCCGGGGCAGTTCATTCATGTTTTTCCTGCCGGCCGAGGATACCCTTGTGGAGTCCGATCCCGCCGTTGAACAGGGCGATACAATCATCAACGGCAAGGGCCGAATCCTTCTGGTGGATGATGAAAAAGGGGTGATTGAGGTCTGCTTTGAGATGCTTGAAACCCTCGGGTATGAAGTGAAAATTGCAACCAGCGGTATGGAAGCCATTAAAATAATGGACAGGGACGGAGACAATATCGACCTTGTGATATTGGATATGGTCATGCCCGGAATGAACGGACTGGAGACCTATGAGGTGATCCGGAGAATTCGGCCTGATATCCGGGTGCTGATTTCCTCGGGCTACAGCAGGGAAGATGACCTTAACCGGATGATGGAAAAAGGGTGCAGTGATTTTATCCTCAAACCGTTTGATGTGGCCATGCTGTCTGAAAAATTAAGGGGTGTGTTCAATCCGGTGGAAAAGGTCTGAACAAAAGGGGCGATATCTCCCGGAATATAAAAAGGGGCCGGGGAAAAAAATCCCGGCCCCTTTTGGTTTTATGGGTATTGGCTATTTGCCGAATACTTTTTCGAGAAAAGGCACGATCTCTTTTTTACGGCTCATGATGCCGGGAAGCCATGCTTTTCCGTTTGCCGGTTTCACGCCAAACGCTTTTTCAACAACAGATTCGTCATCGGAGACGATCAAAAGTTCTGTGCCTTCCTTCATGATGTCTGTCAGCATGAGAAATACGCTGTGGTGGCCTTTTTCTTTCTTAAGGGCGGCGATATCTTTTTCAAGATCGGCTTTAATGCCATCCACAATGGAAAGGTCTACCAGCTCAAGCTGACCCACGCCCACGCCGTTGCCGTTCATGTTGAAATCTTTGTAATCCCGGAAAACCAGTTCCCGGATGGGGGTGCCCTCAACCGCTGATTTTACCTTGAACATTTCAATGCCAAGGGCCGACAGATCTTTTTCGCCGCAGATTTCAGACAGCTCGGCGCAGACTTTCTTGTCAGAATCCGTACAGGTGGCTGATTTGAAGATAACCGTATCGGAAAGGATGGCACAGAGCATGATACCGGCAATATCTTTCGGGATGGCAATGCCAAAATATTTGTACATGGAGGCCACAACGGTGCAGGTACAGCCAACGGGCCAGATCCAGCACTCAAGGGGCTGACCGGTTGTCACATCCCCTAGCTTGTGATGGTCAACGATACCAAGGATATTGGCTTTTCCCAGATCGTCGGGGCTCTGGGTAAGGTCTGAATGATCCACAAGGTATACATCTTTGCCGGCAAAGCTTGTAACGACCGCGGGTGCAGCCACACCATATTTTTTAAGAACAAATGTAGATTCAGGATTAAGCTCTCCCTGCATGGCAGGTGCGATATCTTCACCAAGTTTTTTCTTAAGATCGGCCAGTGCAATAGCCGCACAAACCGAATCCGTATCTGGGTTTTTGTGACCAAATACCAAAGTTGACATAAAACCTCCTAAATGTTGTTGTCGTGTTATAAATCGGATGATTCCACACACGGAAATCATCAAAAATTCCCAAACAAAATTCAGAATATCTTATAGAATTAATTGTACAGATACTCAAGGAAAATTTTTAAATTTCATCAGAGGACGGCTGATATCCTTATATTTTTCGTTTTTTGTTTTGTCTGACCTCATGCTGCGGATCTTGAAAAATCTTTACACCCTTGAGGAATAGTGATAGGCAATTAAAGGTGGAGCACCTTGTCTTGAATATCTATCCGATAAAATAAAAAATGGAGGAGGAAAAATGTTGAGAAAAATGATTGCTTTGTTGGTTGCCCTGGTTGCAGGGGCTTGTTTTCTGTCAACTGCGGTATCGGCTGAAACCCTTGAGCTTCTTACCTGGAAAGGGTATGCGCCCACGGTCCTTGTTGATAAATTTAAAGCAGAAACCAATATTGATGTAAAGGTAACCTTTACCAACAACGAAGAGATGATTGCAAAGCTTCGGGCAACCAGGGGGGCAGGGTTTGACCTTGCCCAGCCCAGTCAGGACCGGATATCGTCTGTCCAGGAAAAATACCAGATTTATCAACCCATTGATATTTCAAAAATCAATGCAGACCAGATCATCACCTCCATGCTGGATGCCGTTAAAAAGAACACAAATGTTGCCGGCAAGCCCCATGCGGTTCCGTTTTGCTGGGGAACAGACGGACTTGTTGTCAATAAGAAACTGGCACCCAATGCGTCGGACTATACAGACCTTCTTAACAAGGCCTATGAAGGCCGGGTGAGCTACCGCCTCAAGCGGCCCACCCTGATTGCCATGGCCTTTGCCATGGGAGAGGATCCCTTTGCCAAATATTCAGATCCGGTTGCGTACAAGGCCCTCATGGACAAGATCGGGCAGGCGCTTATTGACAATAAGAAGCTGGTTCAAAACTACTGGTCCAATGGCGATGCCCTGATACAATCCATGCGCGCCAATGAGATTTATGTGGCCATGGCATGGGACAATGGCGGGTGGAAGCTCCATGAAGAAAATCCGGACATTGATTTTGTCGCGCCCAAAAGTGGCGCCATGGGATGGATCGACACCTTTGCCATTCCAGCAAAGGCAAAGAACCCCGAGGCTGCCTATAAATGGATTAATTTCATGCTCAGGCCCGAAAATGCAGCCATTTTTACAAATCTTGAAAAATGCGGAACCGCATCCAAGGGCGCCATCAAATTGACCGAAGCGAGTGTCAGGGCCAATTTTGAGAGAAGTTTTTCCGATG
>JAHIVS010000252.1 GCA_018816605.1 Pseudomonadota bacterium | reverse complement strand
CTTCCCCTCTCTCCATATTGATCGTGTTATTTGCGCAGCCCTTCTCCACGATATCACTAAAACAAGAAGTTTCAGCACAGGAGAGGTGCATTCGGAAACCGGCGGACTTCTTCTCAAAAGCATGGGATACCCCGAGATAGGAGAGATCATCCGCCAGCATGTCATTCTTGATATCTGCCAGGGGGGGCCGGGGATTTCGGAACAGGAAATCGTCAATTATGCAGATAAACGCGTCTTGCATGACCAGGTGGTTTCCCTGGAAAGACGGCTGGAATATATTCAGGTCCGATATGGCACAAAGCCTGAATTTATGACCCGGATCCAGACCATGTGGGAGAACACCCTGGGTCTTGAAACAAAAATATTCAAACACCTGCCCTTTAAACCGTCACAGTTATCGGACAAGGTCCCTGCGGCCATTAAAAAACAATAAAAAGCTATCCATCAACAACATAGCATTGCACAATATTGAACAGATCATTTATGGAAAAGGGTTTTCCCAGGAAGGCATCGGCACCGGCCGCCTCGGCTTTTTTTTCGTTGTCAGCCACACCGGACATGATAATGAAAGTTTTTCCAGGATGCGCTTGTTTTACCTTTGCCAGAAGCTCAAACCCGTTCATATCCGGCATGTCAACGTCGCAGATCACAACATCTGCCGCTTTCCCCTCCTCTATGTATCGCCATGCAGACAGGCCGCTTTCAAAGGACAATACCTGCCGATTCACGCAATAGGTCAATGCATTTACGATCAGGTCACGGATTCCGGGATCATCATCCACCACCAGTATTTTAACGTTCTCAATAATGGGGTTTCCTCCGCAGGGATATGGGCATCAAGCTGCCATCAATACTTCATGGAACAAGGATATTTTTTGTCTGGGGAATACGCTTTTAATTATGTTTTCCATATTATCAAGAACGGCTTCCCGGCGGTGAATTCCCAGGGGATAGTCTTTACTGATAATGGCAATGGCCATAACACTCAATAACTTAACCCGTTCCTTGAAAAGATGGGAAGAAATATTGGGTCCGAGAATACCGATGTTTAGATGGGGAAGGGTCTTAAAAAGACTGGCAGTGTTTTCCAGTACGGCCTCTTTCCGGAAATCGCCTGTGGGATACCCTTTGAGTTTGGCTTTTACCATCACAATCAATAAATGCAGTTTCATGAGAAAAAGCTGGGTCTCATCCATTTTTTTTGCGTCTGCATGTGTGGAACCAAATCGTTTCATCTGCATTCTCGAAAAAAGTGAACCTGAAAAGCCATGCGCCTGAAAAAACCTGCCCATGGAAAAACAATAGGCCCCTCATATCATAACTGGATGAAATTTCAATAGTTTTTTTAAAACTTCAAGACGGATATTCCAGAGAAAACCCATTCAAGTCACTGATAATTTTATGAATCTTTTCCTGAATGATTCGAACCTTATCTTTTTGGATCTGTTTTTCTTTCTGGCTTAAAGAAAAGAGCTGTTCCATATCTGCATTAAAAGATTCATACAAGGCAAATCGCTGGTAGATTTTATCCTTAAAATCCCGGGTGACCGCATCTATCAGGGGCGTGAAATACAAAGTGTTCACACGCTCGTGGTAAAGGTTGGTCTGGCTCTGAATGGAGACAAGGGTTTGTTTCTTGATGAGTGCAGCCGCCCGGTCAAAACCGGGTGTAAATGAAAAACGGCTGTGTTTGTCCAGCAAGGAGGAAATAAGTGCGAGGATGGATTGGAATCCAAGACCCGTTAAGGCATTGGCCCTCATTTTGGTGGTGTATCTTGCCGTAAACAGGACTTCGGGCAACTTCAGGCCCAAAATCTTTTTAATGGCAGGGATATCAACAGCCGCCATGGACCCGGAATCTTTGTTGCCCGATTGTTCGGGGGAAAAATGGGGTTCTGATCCAAGACGTCCCCCCAGCTTTAAAAAATCAATCTGATACGAAGTGAGCAGGGATTGGAAATAACCCTGGATTCGATTTTCCTGGAGTTCAATCAGTTTCTTTACTTCAGGCAGAACCTGTTCCAGGGCAAACAAGTCCAGCTTTCGTTTAAAATCCTGGAACATCAGGTACAGGATCTGTTGGAAGCCGGCCTCTTTCAGCTGGGATCGATAGGGGCTGGCATCAATATCCGTCTGGTGTACAAACTGGCGCACCTGTTTGCCGATGTTGATAGAATCTCCGGCAAAGGCTTTTTTCAGGTTCGATTGTATCTCTATTGTCAGACCGGACACTGCACCTTCAATTGAATTGTCCACAATGGATTTAAGGCGGGCGGCGTTTTCCTGGAGTTCCCCCAGCTGGGTTTTTGTTTTTATTTCTCCATCCATTTCCGAACAAAGGACCTGGGTAAACAATTGTGTTTTTTTCTCAAGGCCTGCCGCCATTATCCGGATTCGTTCCAAATGATTGGATAGCAGCAGGTCATAATGTTTTTTTCCCAGCAGATGATCCAGCATCTGCTGGAAAGCCTGGTGCCTGTCATTGCAATACCCGACCATTTGCTCATCTTCTTGCCACAGGTTAAACCGGATGCCGTCCTTTTGGGACAAGCGCTTCCCCATGGCCGAAAACAGGTTATACAAGGCTGAAAAGGAAAAGATTTTGGGGTCAGGCGTCAAAAAAAACAATTCCTGGCGTATTTTCGATTCAATCTGCACAAGATCGGCAAGATTCTCATGTTCTGTCAGATCACAATTGTTGATGAATACGATGTTTTCAAGCAGCCCCAGCCGGTGTATGATTTTTAAAAATGCCAAGTCCGACTGCCGGAGTCCGACTCTGGAACTGATGCAATATACGATGAGGTTGGCTGATTCAATATAGTTGACAATCTGATTCAATTGGGCGGGATCTGTCGAGTCGGCCCCCTGGCAATCTGCCAGTTCAATATTCGAATCAATCAGCTTGCCGAACAGATTCAGACAGACATCCTTCACATAAAAGGCCCTGGCAGGGTCGGATGTAAATGTCTTATGGTCTTCAAAGGCTTTGGATGAAAAGACAAGGGTTCCCCGGTCGGCACCGACAATATCCTTACATGCTTCATATCCCCCAAGGGCATTTCGGATCAAAAGGGCTTCTGGCCGGATGCCGGTACTTGTGACCGGAAATTCCTTTACAAGCCTGTCATAGACCTTCCCCAGATATTCCCGGTCCTTTTTCCGCCTCAGATCGAATTGGTCGGCCGTACCTGACCCCTTTCCGTTGTCGGGAAACAGATCCAGGGTGGCCCGGATAAGATGGTTAATTTCATCCCAGGACCGCAGCTGGAGTATCGCTTGGTTTTTTTTCCCTTTCCGGATCCGGGTGGTAATGGCGGTTATGACCCCTGCGCCTCTTTTTACCAGTTCTTTTTTAACCAGGGAATTGATAAAGGTACTTTTTCCGGATTTGATCACCCCCACAACCGCAATTTTGATCAGGCCTGACTGGATCTGGCCGGGAATGTTCAGACAGCCCTTTTTATAGGCTGCCAATGCGCCATCGTCCATGTGAGGGAGCTGCTCCATCATTTCAATGACAGACAGGGTCTGGGCAACAATGGTCTCTAAAGTCTCTATCCGTTGTGTGTGTGTTGTCATAGTCTGGCAGCAATATGGAAGGTCAATAAATCAGCATCATGGCTTTTTCGTATCTAACGGCCGGGTTGGTTGAAAAAAGGAGGTCCGGTGACAAATCACAGGTAAGCCAGGCACTGTCATGGAGTTCATTGTCCAGCTGCAAGGGTCCCCAACCGGCACATCCGAGCAGGATCATAAATTCTTCGGGCCCTTCGTCAACGGCAATGGCTTCCAGGATATCCCTGGAATTGCTCAGGTAAAGCCAGTCTGTCACCTTAAGACTTTCATTCCAGTCAAAGGGAGGGCCATGGAGCACAAACACACCGCTTGGCTGCACAGGTCCGCCAAGGTAAATCTGCAGCGAGTCCACACTGGCATTGCAGTCGATTTTCAGGTCTTCGAACAATTCCCTGCCCGTAAGCAGGGGATGAACTTTGTTGACAATAAATCCCAGTGCACCGGAATCATTGTGTTCACACATACAGGTAAGTGTCTGGGAAAAATTGGGATCCGGAAGTCCCGGCATTGCCAAAAGAAACTTGCCCTTCACGCTTTCCGAAAGTTCATCGCTCATACACCCGCTCCGTATTTAATCTTGACATTCCAATTCCTGTACCCGTATATTCGGCTAATGCGTAATCTTAAATATTTTTGATTGATTTGCAATACTTTTATTGTGTGAGAATCGATTTATGAAAGAAATCCCGGAAAAACCTGAAAAAGTTCGTCCACTCCCCGGGACCACCTCCCCTTATCCCCAAGAGACGAAAACCTATGAGCAAAGAGAGGCTTTTGGAAAGATTCTTTCAGAACACCTTAACCCCTCCCATGGAAGTTCCGCTTCCCCGTCTGCTTCCCGGGGGTTACCCGAATTGGAAGGTGCATATACATCCGCGGTTGTCCGTCTTAAGGACACTGGCGAGGCCCTTGCCGAAAAAACAAATGTCTCGCTTAAGCTTCTGGAAACCTATGCTGCCACGCTTTCCAACCCGCAGAAAACCTTAAAACAAGCCCACAAACACCTTGAAACCCTGGCCGAACAGACACACCGTCTAAATCAGGAACTTGACCAGTCCCCGGAAACCGATGATCGCCTCAAACAGATCATCACCCACTTGACCGCAATGGTTCAGGTGGAACAGATCAAACTCACCCGGGGAGATTATACGGATCTGACCTGAACCCGGAACCTACTCTTTTTTTCTGCCGTACACATCATCAAGCCGCACAATGTCGTCTTCTCCCAGGTAAGAGCCGGACTGCACTTCAATCAATTCCAGGGGAATGGTTCCCGGATTTTCAAGCCGGTGCACCGTACCAAGGGGGATATAGGTGGATTGATTTTCCTGGAGCAAAATTTCCCTGTCGCCCTTTGTTACAAGTCCGGTACCGGATACCACCGTCCAGTGTTCCGCGCGGTGGTAGTGTTTTTGCAAAGAAAGTTTGGCACCTGGTTTGACCGTGATGCGTTTCACCTGATACCGAAGGGAGCAGTCTATGGTTTCATAATTTCCCCAGGGACGGTAAACCATTCTATGGGTGATTGATTCTTCTCTTTTCTTTGCTTTGAGCTGGAGAACGATTTTCTTAACATCCTGGACCCGGTCCCGGGGAGAGACCAGAATGGCATCGCTTGTTTCAACAATGACAAATTTTTCAAGGCCCACGGCAGCCACAAGACGGCTTTCTGCATGGATATAGGAGTCCGTGACATCCTGGGTTAAAACATCTCCCTTGAGCACATTGTGGTGTCCGTCCTTGCCACCGGTCTGCCACAGGGCATCAAAGGAGCCCAGATCATTCCAGCCGGCATCCAGGGAAATCATAACCCCTTTAGCGGTTTTTTCCATAACCGCATAGTCAATGGAATCCGATGCCGCCCTGGCAAAACTATCCTTGTCAACCCGCAGAAAATCAAGATCCTGTATCCCTGATGCAATGGCCTGCTGGCAGCAGGACAATGTCTCGGGCGCAAATTTTTCCAGTTCTCCGATGATGACAGATGCCTTGAACATGAACATCCCGGAATTCCAGCAATATGCGCCTGAATCAAGATATTTGCGGGCATGTTTTTCGTCTGGTTTTTCAACAAAACACTCGATTTCACAGGCCTGGGAAGGGCCATTGATTTTCGGGCCTTTTTTAATATATCCATACCCGGTTTCAGGTGAGGACGGAACAATCCCGAAGGTGATCAAAAATCCATCTGCCGCCAAATCATGGCCCTGGATTATTTTTTCATGGAAAAGGCCGATATCTTCGATCACGTGATCTGCCGGCAAGACCAGCATGACCGGATCATCACCCTTTTCAAGCAGCTTCACAGCCGCCAAGGCTATGGCAGGGGCGGTATTTCTACCCATGGGTTCTAAAATAATGCAATGGGGTTCAATCCCGATCTGTTGTAATTGTTCAGCAGTCATAAACCGGTGGACCTCATTGCAGACCACAACCGGTGCTGCCAGTCCATCCATGCCCCCTAGCCGCAAAAAGGTGTTTTGCAGCAGGGTGTTTTCATTGTAGATATCAATTAATTGTTTGGGGTACAAGTCTCTGGACAAAGGCCAAAGACGAGTGCCAGACCCACCGGCCAGGATTATCGGAACTATCATAGGGGCTCCTTACGTAATTAAAATAGCAATGGTTATGCCTATTATAAAACAGCTGAAAATTCAACCCCGGGAATCAATTGTACTTAGAAAAACGCCTTCAGCCCATGGGGCCTACTTTTCCGCGACATAGAGGTTAATACACAGATTTTTTTCAACCCCGTACCGGTCAAAGGATTTCAGTGTAAAGCCGCAGGAAGACAGCCAGGAGAGGATCTGGGCCTTTTCAAAACCCAGCCATGATCCGCCGATAATTTTCTTGATCTCTTCCTGGTCATGCCTCTGGAAATCTGCCAGTAAAAATATTCCCCCTGGTTTGAGCACCCGAAAGACTTCGTGTATTGATTTTTCAGGTTCAAAAATATGGTAAAGCACCATGCTCATGATCACAGTATCGACCTCCATATCTTTCATGGGTAGATTTTCAAGCTCTCCCAAACGCAGGTCAATGGCCCCTGGATTCGGCAGTTTCAATCGGGCCTGCTCCAGCATTTCAGGAGAAGAGTCCACGCCGATCAGAATTTTTTTCTTTTCCGGGTACAAGGTGCCCAGCATTTCCCCGGTACCGCACCCCAAATCGGCCACTCTCTCCCCTGCCGCTACCTTTTGTTTTATAAGCAAATTTAACCCAAACTCTCCCAACACTTCTTTTTTCAGGCGATCCCATTGGGGGGCAACGGTTTTGAAGAACCGCTTGGTTCTGTTTTTCCGGATGTTGATGCTTTGTTTTGCCTTTTGCAGGTCCATGGCACAGATGGTTTCTTTTTCAATACAGGCACAGGCCAGATCAATCAATGAATGGGTTTCCAGGGTCTTCTCAGCTGAGTAATAGATAAAACTGCCATCCTTACGGGACACCAGCAGACCCGATTCCAGAAGAATCTTCAAATGACGGGAGATCCCTGACTGAATCATGTCAACCACAGATACAATTTCGTTCACATTCAATTCATAATGATTGAGAATATTCAATAACCGAAGCCGTGTGGGGTCTGACAGCGCTTTAAACTTTTTTATAATTTCCATATCAATCTGGATTCACCTGGGGGGTTACTGGTTTCAATGGCCTGCATCGTTTTCTTTTCTTTTATCACAACCACATGAAATCTCAACCCGGACATTATTGTCTCAATCATCCCATCACTCCAGCCCATCGGGTGGAACAGATACAAGTGTGTCTCCGTTCCGCCATTGAAAAAAAAATTTCCCACTGGTTGAAAAAAAATAAATTATTTTAATTCAGACACTTAAACAAATCTGTCCTTTATATCAGCCCCCTGGCACAGCTCTTGATTAAACGCTGTGTGGCAGTAACCTGACTTTTATAAAAAAAATATTCCATAAGGAGAATATCATGGGCGTATTGGTTGGAAGAAAGGCACCGGATTTTACGGCAAAAGCGGTTGAGAAAGACCAGATCATTGAAAATTTTACCCTTTCAAAACTCAGAGGGCATTATGTAGTGCTCTTTTTCTATCCCCTGGACTTTACCTTTGTTTGCCCCACAGAACTCCATGCGTTCAGCGAACGGCTGGACGCATTTGAAAAAAGAAATGTAAAGGTTATTGGTGTGAGCATCGATTCCCATTTCTCCCACCTGGCATGGCTGAACACACCCAAATCCAAGGGAGGAATCCAAGGGGTCGCCTATCCCATTGTTTCAGATATTAACAAAACCATTTCCCGGGATTATGATGTCCTGGTTGAGGGCGCAGGAATTGCCTACCGGGGGCTGTTTCTCCTGGACAAGGACCATGTGGTTCGCCACCAGGTGGTCAATGACCTGCCCCTTGGACGAAATGTATCTGAAACCCTGCGCATGGTGGATGCCCTTCAATTTACCGAAAAACATGGTGAAGTGTGCCCGGCCAACTGGAACCTGGGAGACAAATCAATGAGCCCCGCCCAAAATGGCCTGGAGGCGTTTTTTAAATAATTTAAGCAAGCGGATACATTTGCAGCCAGAGGGGGACCGGATAAACTTTCCGGCCCCCTGTTTTTAGATCCGTTTATGTCTGCACACTTATCTTACAGTGAGTACCGGGCAATGCGCCTGGAGTATGACAACCTGGGCGGTGGACCCGAAAAGCAGTTTGCCCACCTTGGACCGGCTTTTTACCCCGATAATGATTTCTTCAACTTGTTTTTCCTTGGCAAAGCTGACAATATCTTCTCCTGCCTCAAGACCCCTCACCAGCAGATGCGTGTTGCAGGAAATCCCTTTTTCGTCAAAAAAGTTTTTAACTTTATCCAGATTTTCTTCTGCCTCTTGAACGTTCAGGTGCTCGTCTTTTCCGCCCCCGACCATTGAGGTAACAATCAGCACTTCGCCCTTAAATGCCCTTGCGTGTTCAAGGGCAATTTTCAACAAATCCGCCCCCAGATTGACGCCCTTATACCCGACCAGAATTTTCATTGTCACCCCTCCTTTCACTATTAATCCATATTTTCATCTAGGTTTTGTAAATACATAAAAGATTTGTCCTTCATGTTCAAGAAAAAAATGATATAACCCCTTAGAAACACCTGTTGAAAAAATAACAAAAACCTCTCCATAAAAGCTTTATAAAGGGAGCCGATGGAACCCACTAACAATAAGGATTTTATTTTCCGTCTTTTGAAAAAATCCCGTTATTTAAAAAACATTGCGGATCCCAAAATATACAAACTGGCCCAGATATCGCACTTCCAGAAATTGGAAAAAGGTAAAACCTTTCTTCACCAGAATGAAAAAAATCATGCGGTGTATATTCTTTTAAAAGGGTCTGTATGTGTTTCCATAGATAAAGAACATATCTACACCCTGCGCCGTGCCGGTGATGTTTTCGGAGAAATGAGCGTGATTACAGACACCCCATCCAATGCCACGAGTACGGCAGACAAAGATACAGACCTGATCCGGATACCGTCCATGACCCTTCGGGATATCCATGGCGACAAAGAGCACGAACTGCATTCGGCATTTTATCAATGGTTTTCAAATATACTGGCAGACAAGCTTTCCAAAACCTCCCAAAAGGCAAAACGATTTGAAACGGTAAACCGTCAGCTCCAATGGGATCTGGCCGATGCAAAATCTGTCCAGGACCGGATTTTTTCATCCCACACCCATCCCATTCAAACCCTTCCTTTGACAATGAAATGTGAATTTTCCAATATCCTGGGCGGGGATCTTTATGCGGTATTCCCGGTGGATGAGAATTGTTACGGAATTCTCATCGGTGATGTTGCAGGTCATGGTACGGGCGCCTGCCTTATTTCCATGATGATCCTGAATCTGTTCATGACCGCTTCTTCAAGGATTCATTCCTCTCAGAACGTGATGGAAGCCGTTAACAAGGCAAGCTTGCAATTCATGCACCAGGGAAAATTTGTAACCGTATTTTATGGGATTTATGACACAAAAACCAACACCATCACTTACACCAATGCCGGCCATCATCCGGCCCTGGTTTTAAGGGCCGGTCATGTCCATGTGTTAACGCCTACCAAAGGAATTCCCATCGGCATTCTGGACAACACGGCAACAGAATATACTGAAAACAAATTTTTGCTCCAAACAGACGATCGATTGATTTTATTTACCGATGCCGTGTTTTACGGCCAGAATCCGTCAGATGGGTTCCAGGGCATTGTTGAGCACATCCGCCATTTTAACCAGGCCTCTTCCCGACAATTGATTCAAACCCTTTATGAATTGAGCTTGAAAGCGACACAAAATCAACTCAGGGATGACTTTACATTGATGATTTTCCAGCAGAAATAGTTTTGGGTCATCAGGAAACACCCAGTAGACAATAAGCTTTCGTCTCCGACTGACCCCCCATAGGTTAAAAGCAGCTTGCTTCATAGGACGATACTAAAAGTTCCCATCTTTCTTCAACTATCGCCTTGCCCCATACTTTGCTCTCTTTTATTTCAATTAATTCAAAACCAGCATTTGAATACAGCTTTCTTGCTGCATTGAGAAAATCAATTGTCCATAAAATAATTTTTTTATATCCATTTTGTTTTGCGAAAAGAACTGCTTCGTTAAGGAGTTTTTTACCAACGCCATTTCCTCGCTCTGTCGGCTCCACAACCAACCAGCGCAATTGTGCAATCTCCTCCTCCCACTGAACGATTGCAACGGAACCAATTATAGTGCCGCTTATTTCGGCTATCCACATATGGTCTTTTGCAGGATTATAATTCTCAACAAACTTAGCCAAACCTTTTGCAACATATCCATCAAATTCAACATTGAATCCGTATTCTTGGGCATACAGGACACCATGACGATGAAGCACAAATCCAATATCACCAGGCCTATGTGACCGGATAGAATAAAAATTGGACTTTTTATCCATGCAGGTCAAAATTTTTTCAATGGTTTCCATAGAATTTACAAGGATCCTTTTCTGTTCCTTTGATAAATTCTGGATTAAGAAGCTAATTTGTTTGTTGGATATCTTTTGCAAAGAGGAATAAACGTTTTGACCCTCTTGTGTTAAAGAAAGTTTCTGTTTTCTTGAATCTTTGCTGGAACTTTTTTTCGTTAACAAACAGTCTTTTTCAAATTTTTTTATAATTTTGCTTAGATACGTGGAATCAAGCCCTGTTCGATTCACAAGGTCTTTTGCGCATATACCCGGCGTTTTATTAAGCTCGAATAAAATTCTTGCCTGGACTAAAGAATAATCACTGTCAAGAAATTTTTTGGTAATCAATCCGATTGTCCGTGTGTAGAATCGATTGAAAGAGCGAATTTTTTGTATAAAATTTTGATTCATTTTTATCCTCATAAATCTATTTGCATTGGTTAACTATTCATTTGTGAATCCCAAACATATCCATATAAAATGAAAAATGGGACACCCAGAACCATGGGATGCCAGGTTATCTGGGTGGCGATAAAACCTGAATTTATTCTTTTCGCATAGACTGCATTGCACCCCAAAAAAAAACGCTGCTAAAATAATCATCATATCCCCTGTCCTTAAATTGCTTGACACCTGGTGGCTGTCAAAAAAAAGGAACAAGACACCAAGAAACCCAAGACTGACACCCACCCCTTTTTTAAAAGTAATGCGCTCTCCTGGAATAAAATAATGGCAAAAATCAGAACAACAAAGGGCATTAAATTAATAATAACTGCTTGGGAGGCCGCTGTCTGGGTCAACCCGATATAAAAGAAGGACGATTGTATGACAAAAAGCTGAGAAAGTATTAACAGTTGGAATATCTGTTTTTTGTTTGCCTTTAAAGACTGTTTTTTAAAAATTGCCCATAAGAGAATCGTAACACCTGCAATACCAAATCTTAGTCCGGCTGTGGTAAAGGCACCAAGCCCAGACAGACTTATTTTAATGGCTACAGCATTCGCACCGAAAAGGATACACAAGAAAGCGGTAAACAAAGATGGGCCAATGGGCATTTCATTACTTGCCAATGGATTCTCCATTTTTAAAATAAGTCTTGAAGAACAAGACGAAACAAGTCGTGCAATATCCCAAACACTTGAACTTGTCAACTAAATATTTGCCAAATTCAACTATTTAAGTTGTTCATTTAAAAGCGTAATATTGTAATCACGACTCCTGGGGAAAGATCAAGGGGATCCGACCGATGAAATCAGACAGGCAAAAAAACCTGCAAAAGGGCTTGTTCTTGCCCTTTTGCGAAACAGAGAGTGTGTGGGTGGATAACCTGAAACGCCAACCGCCATTTTTTGACAGAAAAGGGGATGCGTTACAGCATGCCATTTTTGTGTTTCGTGAACCGGTCTTTCCTCTATCCATAACAATGATTGAAAAAACCTAAAAATCATCCTTGGAAATAGGGCTGGAAATGATCATTTGAGCCATAAAAAAAGGGGTCCAGGAAAAACTCCCGAAACCCCTGAATTTATTTGTGGAGGCGGCTTCCAGATTTGAACTGGAGAATGTCGGCTTTGCAGGCCGATGCCTTACCACTTGGCCAAGCCGCCTGATGGTTGGAGCGGGAAACGGGAGTTGAACCCGCGACTTCGACCTTGGCAAGGTCGCACTCTAACACTGAGTTATTCCCGCTCAACAAACAAAAGTGATTTATATAGGGGTGAGGCTATTTTGTCAATAAAAAATAAATCAAAACAGGAATTTTTTTGCCTTTATAAAATAATCAAATCCGGACCAGACTGTGAAAATGAGCGCCCCATAGAGAAAAAAAACCCCCATGGCATTGAAGTTAATTCCCAGGTAGGAATAGTGCAGGGTCAAGGGAATAATGGCGGCTATCTGAAAGCCGACCTTATACTTGCCAAGCCATGAGGCTGCCACATCCTGTCCATTTTCAATGAGCACACACCGCAACCCGGTTACCGCCAATTCCCTGCCGATGATCACACAGGCAATCCAACCCGGCATAAACCCTAAGGACACCAGCATCACCAATGTGGAAGATACCAAAAGTTTATCGGCAAGGGGGTCGATAATTTTGCCCAGCCGTGTTTCAAGCCCCCGGGTTCTGGCCAGATATCCGTCAAAATAGTCGGTGATGGATGCCAGGGCAAATAGCGCGGCAGCCACAAAGGTGCATATCCGGGATTCATGCATCAAAAGCAGCACGATAACAGGCACGGTGACAATTCTGGACACCGTCATAAAATTGGGGGTCAGGATTATTTGTTTGATTTTTTGGGACCCGGTTTTAGTCATTGTCCATTCTTTTTATTCCAGTCGGCCATAAATGCAGCAATACCCTTATCGGTCATATGATGGGCAGCAAGCTTCTTGAGCACCCCATGGGGGATGGTGGCAATATCCGCCCCGATCAATGCGGCATTCAACACATGCAAGGGATTTCTGACGCTGGCCACGATGATCTGGGTATCAAAATCATAATTGGTATAAATCTGGACAATTTCTTCAACCAGGTCCATGCCGTCCTGGGACAGGTCATCCAGGCGTCCCACAAAAGGAGACACATAGGTTGCCCCTGCCTTGGCCGCCATCAAAGCCTGCAACGCGGAAAAAACAAGGGTCACATTGGTCTTAATCCCTTCGTCTGTCAGGGTTTTTACAGCTTTCAAGCCTTCAATTGTCATGGGAATTTTAACGGTGATATTATCGGCTATCTGGGCAAGCTCCCTGGCTTCGGCTACCATGCCGTCGTATTCAAGACGGATGACTTCGGCGCTCACAGGCCCGTCCACAATTTCACAGATCTGGGCGATGATATCCTTGAACTCCCCTTTTTCCCTGGCAATCAAGGTCGGGTTGGTGGTAACCCCATCCACCATGCCCATGTCACTGGCATCTTTGATCTGATCAATGTTGGCTGTATCAATAAAAAATTTCATTTAGGCCTCCTAGTCCAGAAGGATGACCTTCTGGCTCTCTTGTGTTTCAATTTCCATCAGCAATTGCCGTGGTGTTTTATGCAACACCGGATGAAGTGTATCTGCACCTATATCACACATGGGTCTAAGCACAAAACATCTTTCCTGCATCCTGGGATGGGGAATTTCAAGAAGATCTGTTTTCAAAACCCTGTTTTCAAATAAAACAATATCCAGATCAATTTTCCTGGGCCCAAACCGAAAGGCTTTTCCCTCAGGATCAATAGATCTTTCAATTTGTTTTAAAATACCCAGCAATCCTTCCGGTTCGACCGGGGTTTGTATTTTTACGGCTGCATTTACAAACCAGTCCTGATCTTCAAAATTCTGGGGCTGTGTTCGATAAAAAGAAGAGACCCCGGCAACCTGGATCAGGCTGTGCCGGTTCAGGCAATCAATGGCCTGGTTCAGATTCCCGGCTTTGTCCCCTTTGTTGGATCCAATGCTCAAATAGGCTGTGGAAAGGGTATCCATCATTGTTCAAAATCTAGATACAGGGTTTTGGAATACCCACTTCTGACCCCATTTTTTCCAAGGGCCTGGATTCTGAAATAATAATGTAATCCCGGTTCCAGGGTGTGTTGATAGGACATGGCGGGAAGGGCCACCATTCCCATTGAGTTGAAAACAAAGGGACAGCCTTCGCAGCTGTCTTTTGTTTTGGTGGCCATAAAGACCTCAAAGGCTTCGGGTTTAAGTTTTGCGGCGACCGGATCACTGGCATGGGTCCATGCCAGTGTCACCTGAGTTCCTAGCAGAGAAGATGTCAGATCTTCCGGGGCTGCCAGGATATTTCCGTCTTTAACAAGGGGCACGGGAGGCCCTTTTTTGCCGCAGGCCGTCACCAGAAACACGCCCGCAAGACAGACAAGTCCGATGGATAAGAATTGTTTCATCCTTTTCACGGATTCAGCTCCTTTTCAGCTCTTTGCACGGCCTTTTCCACATTGTCAAAGCCGGTGCCGCCATAGGATATGCGACGGGCAATCATTTGATCAAGGCAGATAAAATGATAGATGTCCTGGTCGATCAAGTCGCTAAACGAGCGCAATTCTTCCAGACTTAGATCATCCAACTCCTTTCCCCGGCTTAAGGCCACGGCAACCGCTTTTCCGGCAACCGAATGGGCCTGCCTGAAGGCCATGCCACGTCCCACAAGGTAATCGGCAAAATCAGTGGCATTTAAAAAACCCTGCTTACAGGCAGCCTTCATCCTGTCCCCGTGAACCATAATATTGGGCAGCATCCGGGTATAGACCTCGGTACAGATTTTCAAGGTGTCAACGGTATCGAAAAGGGGCTCCTTGTCCTCCTGCATGTCCTTGTTATAGGCCATGGGAAGGGATTTCATCAGTGTAAGAATGGCCACAAGGTTTCCCACCACCCGCCCTGTTTTACCCCGGACTAGTTCTGCCACATCGGGATTCTTCTTCTGGGGCATGATACTGGATCCTGTGGTAAAGGCGTCGGAGATGGTGATAAAGGCAAATTCAGAAGACGACCAGAGAATCAGCTCTTCGGAAAGCCTTGAAAGATGAATCATACAGATGCCGGCGTGGGCGATGAACTCCATGACAAAATCCCGGTCTGAAACAGAATCAATACTGTTTTCCGACACCCTTCCAAACCCAAGGACCTGACGGGTATACTCCCGGTTCACAGGATAGGTGGTTCCGGCAAGGGCGGCCGCACCCAGGGGCATCACGTCCACCCGTTTAAGGGAATCCTGGAACCGCTGGATATCCCGGCCCATCATTTCGTAATAGGCCATGAGATGGTGGGCGAACAGGACGGGCTGGGCCCGCTGCATATGGGTGTACCCGGGCATAACCACATCCATGTGTTTCCTGGCCATGGCCACCAGGGCCCGCTGAAACGCTGTCAGCATCCGAATGATCGTCAGGGTTTCTTCTTTGAGGT
>JAHIVS010000251.1 GCA_018816605.1 Pseudomonadota bacterium | reverse complement strand
CTATGTTGTTTCTGTTTCGTCCGGGTTTTGGTCACACTGCAGAAACCTGCCAATGGTGAACTGCACGCAAGGGTTCTCCTGCTTCATACCATATCCGCCGGCTCTGGACAAATAAAACCCGTGCCGGGTATCGATCGGTTCTCTGTCTTTACTTTTGATCGGCCGTGCTTATGGTTTCAGGGGTAATAGGTCAGAAAAATCAAAGAACTTTTAGGGAGCCGTTCTTATAACATATGAAAAATATCAGTCGTCTATCGGATGTAAAACCAGGGGTGACGGAGGGGGTTGATGGGGAAGTATTTTTGGGTGGGCCTTTGCCCGGCCCCGGGATATCCGCCCTGTCCTCTTCCCGGACCAAGGAGCTGGACCGGATCATTGTCAAGGGAGCCAGGGAGCATAACCTTAAAAACATTGATGTGGAAATCCCCAAAAAAAAACTGGTGGTCTTCACCGGGGTGTCGGGTTCGGGCAAATCCAGCCTGGCCTTTGACACCATCTTTGCCGAGGGACAGCGCCGGTATGTGGAGTCCCTGTCCTCCTATGCCCGGCAGTTCATCGGGCAGATGGAAAAACCCAAATATGACACGATCCGGGGCCTGTCCCCCACCATTGCCATCGAGCAGAAGGCGGCCAGCAAAAATCCCAGATCCACCGTGGGCACGATCACGGAAATCTATGACTATCTGCGGGTATTGTTTGCCCGGGTGGGCACTCAATTTTGCTGCACCTGCGGTCAGAAGGTGGGCCGGGGCCATGCCCAGTCCATGGTCTCCCAGATCATGGACCTGCCGGAAACCTCTAAAATTATTCTTCTTGCCCCTATCGTGGAAAATAGGAAGGGGGAGCACCGGGAACGGTTGGAAGAATTGAAAAAAGACGGGTATGCCCGGGTCCGGGTGGACGGGGTGGTCCAGGAGATTGAAAATGTCCAGACCCTTGCCCGGAACAAGAAGCACCATATTGAAGTGGTGGTGGACCGCCTGGTGATACGCAATGACGCCGGGTTTGAGGAGCGGCTCACGGACTCCGTGGAAACGGCCCTCAAACTGGGCAACGGCCAGATTATCGTTCATATGGAAGGAAGGGAGGACCTGAAAATGAGTGAGGCCCGGTCCTGCTGCGGCATGGCCTATCCGGAGCTTGCCCCCCAGATTTTTTCCTTTAATTCGCCCCTGGGCATGTGTCCGGACTGCAATGGCATCGGCAGTCTTCTGGCCATTGATCCGGACAAGGTGATACCCGACAAAAATTTAAGCATCCGCCAGGGGGCCGTGGTGCCCTGGAAAAATTATTTTCTTAAAAATCCCCGGTACCAGAACGACAATTCCTGGGGCATGGGCCAGCTGCTGGCCATGGAAGAACAATGGGGAATCGATTTTGACATTCCCTGGAAAAATTTGCCCAAAAAACAGCAGGACCTGCTGCTCTACGGCTCCAAGAGCAAGGAAATGCGGGTGAACTGGAATTCGGCCAAGATCCAGGCCGAGTTTACACGGACCCATGAAGGATTGATCCATACCCTGATGCGGCGGTATCGAAACACCCAGTCCGAGGGACAAAAAAAATACTATACCGAGTTCATGACCGCCAGCACCTGTGCCAGTTGTAAGGGAAAACGCCTAAAGGAAGAGGTTCTCCGCGTTCTGATACACGGGAAATCCATCATGGATCTCACCGGAATGACCGTCAGGGATGCCCATGCCTTTGTCGGGTCCCTGGATCTTTCCGGCAACAAACGACTGATCGCCGAAGAATTGCTCAAGGAGATTTCAGATCGGCTGGGGTTTCTGGTCAATGTGGGCCTGGACTATCTTTCCCTGGACCGGTCCGGACCGACCCTGTCCGGGGGGGAATCCCAGCGAATCCGCCTGGCATCCCAGGTGGGCTCCGAGCTGACCGGGGTCCTGTATATCCTGGATGAGCCCTCCATCGGCCTCCACCAGCGGGACAACATCAAATTGCTGTCCACCCTTCACCATCTGCGGGACATCGGCAACACCCTGATCATTGTGGAACATGACCAGGAAACCATGGAAAATTCAGACTGGATCATTGATATCGGTCCGGGGGCCGGCCATTTGGGCGGCCAGATCGTGGCCCAGGGAACTCCGGATCAGATCCGGAAAAATCCCGCCTCCATCACAGGGGCTTTTCTGACGGGCAGGGAACGGATCGAGGTTCCAAAAAAACGCAGAAGCCATGTTGATAAAGGTAAAAAATGGATTACCATAATCCGGGCATCGGAAAATAACCTTAAAGAGGTGACTGCCAAAATACCCATCGGTCTTCTGGTGGCGGTAACCGGGGTATCCGGGGCGGGCAAGTCCACCCTGATCAACCAGATTCTCTATCCGGCATTGTCCAAGGCCCTCCACAACTCCCAGTTGAGTGTGGGCGAGCATGAACGGATTACCGGCCTTGACCACATAGACAAGATCATCAATATCGACCAGAAACCCATTGGCCGGACCCCCCGAAGCAATCCCGCCACCTATACCAAGCTCTTTGATCATATCCGGGATTTTTTTGCCCTGCTCCCGGAATCCAAGGCCAGGGGATACCAGAAAGGGAGGTACTCCTTTAATGTCAAGGGCGGGCGGTGCGAGGCCTGCCGAGGGGACGGGTATATCAAGGTGGAGATGCATTTTCTGGCCGATGTGTTTGTGCCCTGCGAAGTTTGTGCCGGCAAGCGGTTTAACCGGTCCACCCTGGAGATCGCCTATAAGGACCATTCCATTGCCGATGTTCTGGATCTTTCCGTTGTCCAGGCCCGGCAATTGTTTGGAAACCACCCCAGGATCGCCCATATTCTGGATACCCTGATGGATGTGGGCCTTGGATATATCAAACTGGGCCAGGCAGCCACCACCCTGTCCGGAGGTGAGGCCCAGCGCATCAAGCTGGCCCGGGAACTGGCCAAGCGGGGCACCGGCGATACCCTGTATCTTCTGGACGAACCCACCACAGGGCTCCATTTCCAGGATATCCGGATGCTGCTTTCCGTGCTCCAGCGCCTGACGGATGCAGGAAACACCGTGCTCATCATCGAACACAACCTGGATGTGATCAAGACCTGCGACTGG
>JAHIVS010000250.1 GCA_018816605.1 Pseudomonadota bacterium | reverse complement strand
GATTCCGCAGTACAAGGACCTGTCCGCACATTCTAGCAAATAGACCTGCCATTCTTTCACTGGCTGTCCCCGTTGATTTTGTCCCTTAGTTTACCGGCACATTTGAATGTAACAACCCGTCTTTTTTCCAGCATCATGGATTTGCCCGTGGCGGGGTTTCGTCCCTTGCGCTGGGCTTTTTCATTTACCTGGAATTTTCCAAACCCTGAAATCATCATATCCTCTCCGGAAACAAGGGTTTCTTTGATTATTTCAAGCAAGGTCTCTATGGTATCTTTTGCTTTAGAGGGTGAAAGGTCGTTCTCCTCGGAGATTTTTTCAATGATTGTTGTTTTGGTGCAAGTCAAGGTTGAATGATTCCTTTTTCAAGTGTTTAAAATTTAATGGAATAATTACGTTTATTGGAGCAGAATGTCAAGGAATATAGGACCAAAAAGATTATCTTTTTGGAGAGGGGGCAAAATTTATGGTTTTCCGGTTTGGGTGTGCACTTTTTTATGACCCGATTGACACAAGATTTTATTTTGCCTATACCGTTTAGATGAAAATTAAAAAGAACAAGGCCCGGATAAAATTATAAGGCCGGGTTTGGAGGCGGTGGGAAGATGGCGTTGTTTTTAGTACAGCATGGCAAAAGTGCATCCAGGGATGCGGATCCCCAAAAAAAACTTTCAGATCTTGGGTTCAGGGAGACCCAACGGATCGCCCCGGTGGCAAAAGGGTACGGCATACCCGTTAAAATTATTTTCCATTCGGGCAAGAAACGGGCGGAGCAGACCGCCCGGATCTATCATGAAGCCTTGGAAATACAAGCGCCCATGGAGGCTATTTTGGGGATAAACCCCCTGGACGATGTGAGGGCCTTTGCCGCCCGCATTGACCCTGACGCCAACTGGATGGTGGTGGGCCACATGCCCTTCATGGAAAGACTGGTATCCTATCTTACCACCGGGTCCGAAGAAATCCGGGTCTACCGGTTCCAGAATTCCGGGATTGTCTGCCTGGAAGCGGAACAGAAGGCGGATGGACAGCTGGACTGGTCCATAAAATGGACCCTGAACCCCCATATTACCTAATTTTTCTCAACATCGGACGGTTCGATGGGAAGAATCTGGCCGATATCCAGTATTTTGAACCGGTCCGGATTTAATTTTTTTTGGATTATGTGGCGGGCCAGATCCAGACCGGGATATCCGGCAGGTTCCCTTCCCAGGTGAAAGGTCCCCCATTGGGTGGGGATGAAATAGCTTGCCCCAAGGTCTTCAAACCCTTTGATGGCCTCTGTTATGTTCATGTGCTGGTATTGCATGAACCACCTTGGGTGGTAGGCTGTGGTGGCCATGAAGGCATAGTCGATTTTGGAAAATTTTTGCCCGATTTCCCTGAATCCTTTAAAATATCCCGAATCCCCGCCAAAATAAAACGTCGTTTCAGGGGTTATCAGCAGGTAAGACGCCCATAAAGACCGGTTTCTTCCCTGGCCTATCCGCAGGGACCAGTGCTGGGCGGGCAGGCAGATCAACCGGGTCCCCCTGCCCAGTTCAATGGTTTCCCACCAGTCCATTTCCGTTACCAGGGGTTTGTTCATGTCCATGACCGGCCCTTTGAGCCCCTTGGGAACAAAAACCTTCGCATCCCGGGGCAGGCCCTTTACGCTGGACCGGTCCAGGTGGTCATAGTGGTTGTGGGATATCAGAATGTTCACCTCTTTTGTCGGATCTTGGGATATCAGGTGGTTTAATTGGGCCAGGGTCAGGGCGGGGGGGGTCAGCCTTGCCGGCACCAGAGCCCGTTTGGAAAAAATCGGGTCTGTTACCCAATAGGCGTTGTGAATGCGAATCAGAAAGGTGTTGTGGCCAATCCACAAAATAAAATCGCCTGGGGTCTGTTCTAGGCGATGGGCTGTGTCCGGCAGAACCCCGGGCAGAAAGGCACGTTCCCGGTCGGTGTAGTCGGTGGAAGAGAACAGTTTCCATCCCAGCACATCCAGAAAGCGTTTATCCCCCATTTCCATCCAGGGGGCAAAGAAGCGACCGTCTTTCTCATGGGGGGCATACAGATCCCGGGCCTGTGTCGCTTCCACCTGAAGGGCCCAGTTTGTTTCTGAAAACTGTTTTTTCTCCGGGGAAGAGCAGGCAAACACTGCCGGGATCAACAGCAAAAAAGACAAAAGACACTTTCGAAAAGACATCGGAGGCGTCATGGCGTCACTTTGATTTTGATCACATTTTGAAACTGGCTGACCATGATATAGGTGGTCACTTCCATACACACCACTGCGGTGGTGGGGGTCTGGGCAAAAAATTTCATATGGGGATGGCGATCCAGGTACAAGGCCAGCAGATTTTCGAGGTGTTCGTCCAGAACCGGGAAGGCTTTTCCCGTCGCAGTGACAGAGATGGCATCGGTGATGTCTTCGGCCCTGTTTTGACTATTGGTGATCAACATGGCCACCCGGGGACTTGCCACAAGGTTTTCGTATTTCCGGGTGGTACGGGGGGTCAGAAAAATGATCCGCCTTAGGTCGGCAGTGGCGGCCACGGCCACAATACTTGCATAGGGTTGGCCGTTTTTCTGGGTGGACAGGACAGACAGGTCCTGGCTGTCAAACAAGTGTCTGATGGTGTCCAGGGCGTGTGCGGTTTCCATGGCAGCTCCTTTGAAAGGCTTAGGTGTTTGTCGGGGTGCAGGATCGACTTATTTTGGGGGTAAATCGCCGGGGCGGTGCCGTGAGGCCAAGGCCGGCGGCCTTGACCATGCCCCTGAGCATCCGGGTGAAAATATATTGATGAAACGGATAGAGGAGATACCAATAGGCCATGCCCGGCAATCCTTTGGGCAAAAACCGTGAGAGCAGGGTTATCTGGCAGAGGTCTTCGCCCATGGGATCAATCCGGATTTCCAGCAAGGCTTGTCCCGGGGTTCGCATTTCGGCCAGAAGCAAAAGTTTTGAGGGCGGTTTGACATCCAGAACCCGCCAGAAATCAAGGGCATCCCCCACCTGGAGCCGGTCTTTTGACCTGCGGCCCCGGTTCAGCCCCACCCCGCCGGCAACAACATCCATAAGGCCCCGGATCTGCCACAGAATATCGGCGGCATAATAACCGTTCCGGCCGCCCACTTTGTGAACGGCAGGCCAAAGCTTTCGGGCGCTTCCATTAACGGGGGCACGGTATCCGCACTGGAGAAGGGTGCCGCCGGCATAGGCGGAATCTCCGCAATGGGCCCATTCCGGGTAGACAATCCGGCCTGCGTCTGTCCAGCAGGTGTCCACCTGTTCCTGGCGGACGCGGTCAACGGCCCTGCGAATGGCTTCTTTGCAGGGGATCAGTTCCTGGGGGATGAGGCGGGTGATGGAATTTTCCCTGCAGACAGTGGGCAGGCTTAACCCTTCGGCCAATGGCCGGGCAATGGCTGCCGGTACCGGTGTAACCAGATGAATCCACAGGGAAGACAGCCTCGGGGTCAATACCGGAACCTTAATCA
Source organism: Pseudomonadota bacterium (assembly GCA_018816605.1). The sequence continues at coordinate 228 of JAHIVS010000250.1, read as the reverse complement.
TCAACGGACTGGGCAGACCGACCTGTTTGGCGAACAGGCGAAACAAATCCTGGTAGGTCAGCACATCGGGTCCGCCGATATCAAATGTTTTCCCCCGGGTTTTAGGCTGTTCCAGACACCCTTTCAAATACCCCAGTACGTTGGTAATGGCAATGGGCTGGGTGGGCATTCTGACCCATCGGGGGGTTACCATCACCGGCAGCCGTTCGGTCAGGTACCTTAAAATCT
>JAHIVS010000249.1 GCA_018816605.1 Pseudomonadota bacterium | reverse complement strand
TTTTGGATTTGAAAAAAAATAAAACAATTTGTTTGTGAACAGATAATAGACCGGTGCCGACCAGACTTGACCCTTGTCGGCAACGGCAATACTCATCACCTTTGAGGTTTCAATGAGGCACTGCCAGTCGGGCATGATCGCTTTACTGGGCATAGCCCCATGCCTTAAGCCGTTGATAGGCATGTTTGGAATAGGGATTGGCCTGGTAATTAATCTGTTTTAAATAGGCAAGATAATTTTGGGCCGCCGCCTGCTGCTGTCCGCTGTTATCAAGGGAATATCCCTTGTAAAACGTCACCTGGGGATTGCCCGGTAACAGCGCATCACATTGTTTAAAATCCTCATAGGCCCGGGTGTGTTTTTTTTCGGCCGAGTTGGCCAGCCCGGCAAGGTAATACCCCTGGGGTTCGGTGGCATACAATTTTTTTGCCGAATCGGCATAGGAAAGGGCCTGGGACGATTTTTTTTGTATCAGCAGGCATTTGGCCATGAGCACATGGGCGGTATAATCATGGGGCGCCTGCTGAATGGCCGATTTAAAAGATGTTTCAGCAGTGCCATATTCTTCTTTGGCCAAATATTTTTCTCCCTCCTGCATCTTCAGGATGGCGCCTTTTTTTTGCCGCAGCAAAGCTGTTTTATCCATGTACCGCTCCCGTCCCAGGGGAAAGGACTGGGTATGCTTGTACTGGGTGGTATCCCGCTGAACCGCAGCTGAAAGGCGCTCCGAACTCATGGGGTGGGTTGAAAACAACATCTGGGTGGACGACGCCTTGGCCGTGTTCATTGAGTTGAGCATCTCCATAAGCCCCACAAACCCTTTTGAGGAATACCCCGCCTTAACCATATATTCCTGGCCCAGAGAATCGGCCTCCCTTTCATTTTCCCTGCTGTAGCTTGATAGAAAAAGGCCCTGGCCAAGGGCTCCCAGCTGCTGGGTTAACTGACCCAGTCCTGATCCCTGGGTGCTTGCCAACAGAGAGAGTCCTCCCACGAACAATGAGGACAATTGATTTTTAGAGGCCTGTTCTGCTGAATGCCGGGCGTTGACATGCCCCAGTTCATGCCCGAGAAGGGCGGCCAGTTGCGCCTCATCGTCAAGGTCCAGCAAAATCCCCCGGGTTACGGCAATGGAACCTCCGGGAAAGGCATAGGCATTGACATAGGTGGCATTGACACATTGAAAAGCATAGGGCATATCCGGACGGTGTACAAAGGGCATCATTTTCCCGCCCACCTCACCGATGTATTGATTCAAGGCCCTGTCCTGGGTAACCCCGTAATCCGATGAAAACTGGAAGGGTGCGTGTTGTTTATCGATACCGATTTCCTGCTCCCGGGACATCATCATGAGCTGATTCTTACCGGTCACAGGATCCACGGCGCACCCGGCAAGGAAGCAAACGGTCCCGAAGGTGACATAGGTATAGGCTGAATACTTTAAAAACTGCCTGCGGGAAACGCGTCTGCCGTTCTTATTTTCCCCGGTGAAAGACAGGTTTTTACCCAATCGATCCAAAAATAGTTTATTCATTTCCAAGGGTTCCTTTGTTCAATTCTTCCTTAAGGATAAGCCCCAGCCGCTCAAGGGAATAGGGCTTTTTCATGTAAGGGCCTGCCCCGAGCGCCTGGGCTTTGTCCACATCATTGGTTTTTGAATATCCACTGGTAATCACAGCCCGGATTTTGGGATCAATGATTTTCAATTCCCTGAAGGTGTCAAGTCCGCTGATTCCAGGATCCATTATCATATCCAGAATTGCCAGATCCACCTTGTTTTTCCGGACAAAATCAATGGCCTCCTCCCCGCTGTCGGCAGTTTCAACCCGATACCCCAGTCGCTTGAGCATATTGGAGGTGATCTTCCGCTGGCTTTCCACATCATCCACCACAAGGATGGTTTCATTGTGCCCTGAATAATCGCTCAGGGTATATATTTTATCAGGTTCTGCCGCCTCGGGCAATACCCCGGGCACGGGAAAAAAAACCTGAAAAATGGTTTTTCCCCTTTCACTGGTCACCAGAATATAGCCGCTGTGGTCATGAACGGTGTTCCAGACAATGCTCAACCCCAAACCGGTGCCGCTTCTGCCCAATACTTTTTTTGTATAAAAAGGTTCAAATATCCGATCCAGGTCCTCCTTTTGAATGCCGGGACCCGTATCCTGGACGCTGAATCGGACATAGCGTCCGTCCCTTGTCCGCTCATATCCTTTAATGATTTTCCCGGTAAATTGAACGGTGCTGGTTTCCAGGGTCACCTCGCCCTTCTGGGGAATGGCCTCCATGGCATTGGACAAAAGGTTCATGACTATTTTTCTCATATGAAGGCCCGAGGCATTGAGCACCGGCAGAAAAGGATCAAGGCGTTTGATTAAGGCCACATCCGGATGGAACCCAGCCACTGTGTCAAATTCCGGTGATGCCAGGTAGGCGTCAATGATCTCATTCAAGCTGACCGGTTCCAGAACCTTGGCCGCCCCCCGGGCAAGGGTTAACAGCTCATCCACAATGATGGAAGCCCGCTTGCCTGAATCCTTCATGATCATTACCGGCTCAACAAGCGGGCTGTCCTTGGGCAGGTCCATTAACAAGAGCCCGGGTATGGACACAATACCGGACAATACATTGTTCAGATCATGGGCCACCCCGCCGGCAAGCAGTCCCAGGGCTTCCATTTTTCTGGCCTTTTCAAGTTCTTCCTGGAGCTGTTTTTTCTCCCGGCCGGACGCCACCCTTTCTGTTGTATCCCTGACGGCAAAAAGAAGGGCCGGTGCACCATTGTAAACTATTTCCACCGATTGTTTCTCAATGTAGATTTTCTCCCGGTCAGGGCCAAGGATAAAATCTGAAAATAATTCTTCCTTTGGGTCACCCCCGGATTCGGATGCGGGAAAAATCGTATCCAGGCCGGCGCCGGACAATTGCCCATGTGGCAGGCCCGTTAATTGTTCAAGGCCCGGGTTAAAAAAGACAATCCGTCCCTCCTGGACGATAAAGATACCTTCGGGCAGAGAATTAACAAGATTTTTATATTTTTCTTCACTTTCCATAAGTTGGGCTTCGGCTTCGGTGTGGGCCCGGATCTCAAATTCCAGGCTTTTGTTCATCCGAACCCGTTCCGCATTCTGAAATTGATCCCGGTTTTTAATGGTCTGTTTAAATTCTTCCAGAACAAATTGGGACAAAAAGGCTGTCCGAAGGGCATATTCTATCCTGTAGCCGGCGACAAGTCCGGTTACCAGCATGCCCGACAGAATCAAGGTCTGAGAGAAAAGAACAGACGTCGGTACAAACAACGCCTGTCCCCCACTCCCCTTCACATAAAGAAGAATCAGAACAAACCCTGTGGCACCGGCAATCAGATAAGAGATGTGCATGAAAAGAAAACCAGAGGCCACCAGAAAAAAGAAAAAAAAGAA
>JAHIVS010000248.1 GCA_018816605.1 Pseudomonadota bacterium | reverse complement strand
CAGTAACAATCGCATTTTGCATTACTCCACTAAAAATAAACCGATATAGGTGACATACTGCCCTTTTTGCTTTACAGGGGACAGGGACCAGCCGGCAGCGGCAACAGTCCCATAGACGTCTATCCCGGATCCTTCCATGGCGGGGCGGGCCAGATCCGGGTGAAGGCAGCGCCCTTCTTCAGGGCAGGCCGGGCAGACCGGACAGGGACCGGCCCCAAATACAAAGGCTTTGTGGAATCCGTCCAGAAAGGCTTTTTTTTCAAGGGCCAGCAAGGCGGTATGGAAGCGCTTGCCCGGCGGTGCTCCCCTGATCAGAAAGGCACGTGTATAGTCGTCCAGCAAAAGGCGTGTTTTGTCATGGGCCATGCCCTGGGGAGGGCATTGGATATTTTTGCCAAACCCCTTGCATCCGAATTGACATTTGGCATTCACCCAGGGGGCTGTAACCACATCTCCGGGTGAAATGGGCGCAATGGCATCAAACCCCAGCTCCTGGGCATAATCGGCCCAGGGATTGGCCGGACCCTGGAGGGTTCCTTTTTTCTTGGCCAGGATTACGGCGGTGTCTGTTGTAAGATCCGTAATCCCGATGGTTTTTATCCCGGCCTCCCCGAGCCATCGGGTTATGGTTGCGGTATCATGGCATTCCCCGTTAAAGGTGTTGAGCATCATGGCAAGGTCATAGAGGGCGCCTTTCTGGGGAACCGCCCCTTTCCGGTCTGGAAAATAATCATGGACAACCAGGATTCCGTCGGGGGTAAGAAGGGTGATTGCTTTTAAGAGCAGTTCACAGGCTTCCGCCGGACCATAGGCGTGGAGAAAATTGCTCATGCAGATCAGACAAAATTTTTCTTCAAACACATGGGTCCGGAAATCACCGCCCACAAGCGAGATCCTTTCCCAGTCTTTTTTGTCAGGATACAGGGTGCGGGCCGCCCCAATGACTTCCGGAAGGTCAAAGACAAGGGCCGTGGTATCTTTCACATCTTTCAGGAGAGCCCGGGCCAGACTGCCGGCACCGCCCCCGATATCCAGGACGGGACCCTTGATTTTTTCAGGCCCCAGAAGCCGGACAATTTCCTCAGATTTCTGCCGGACCAGGGTGTCTGTGGATGCCACGTAGCGCAGGTTGCGTTCTTCATAGGAAATCTGTGGAATCCGGGTTGGTTTTTCAAGGCACACCTTTTGGGTCAGCTGATCCCATCGGGGACGCATATAGCACCTGTAAAGGAAAAAATCGCCCATATAGTCGGGTTTCCCCTCTACCAGGAACAGGCAGGAGACCTGGGTGTTATACCAGTTGTCTTCCCGGCAGGTGACAAGCCCTGTCCGTTCCATGGCCCGGAGAAGGCGGGCAAGTTCCGACTCCCGGCAATTGGCTTTCCGGGCAAGGGGTTCCAGCGAGCAGAACCCCTGGTCCAGGTGAGAAAAGACCTTTAGCTCAAGGGCAGAAAACAACACCTGGGAATACCAATAGGCCGTGGACAGGTCTTCCAAAAACTGAAATCCTGTGTGGGCCGGGTCTGCGCCTTTAAAACCAAGGGCCATGAAAAACTCCTTTTTCTAATGTTTCAGGCCTGCTCGACCTGTCCTGGAAAGAGGGCGGTCTTTTTTATGCCGCTCTCTTCTGCTTCTTCCTTAAAAAAGGGGGCCAGGTGAACCTTTGCCGATGGCCGGGTCATAAGGGAAACCCCCAGAAACACGGCGCCGGAGACCAGCATGGCAACAATGACCCCGTGCCCCATGAACAGCGGATGGATGCTTTCCAGAAACGAGGGGGACATGGGCGCTGTTTTGGCCAGATCAAGGATGACCAGGCCCGTCTGGACAACAAAGCCCGTGCACAGGGAGGCGATGGCACCGGGTCCTGTGGCCCTCTTCCAGTAAAGTCCGCCCATGAGAACAAAAAAATAGGAGGCAGACGCAATAAAGGTGGCAATGTGGATGGCATCAATGATGCTGTGGATGAAAAAGGATCCCAGGGTGGCCAGGGCCACAATTACAAGGACGCTTATCCGGTTGACCATTCGCATCTGGCCCATGGTGGCCCCGGGGCAGAGATAGGGTTGGAAGATATCCCGGGCAATACAGGAAGCGCCGGAGGCGGCAAAGGTATCGGTACAGGACATGGCGGCCGTGGCAAGCGCCACCGCGCAAAGAGCCAGGGCAAAATCGGAAAATCCATTGTCGAGAATAAAGGTTAAAAGGGCGGGTTCTGCCTGGGCCATTCCCATGGGAAAGCCCATTTTTGCAATTTCCGGGTAAAGATGGCCCAGGCCCAGGGCGATGACGGCGCAACCGCCAAAAACAAGGGCCACCAGAAAGGAGCCCAGAAACATGCCGTTCCGGGCCGAGGGTTCATCTTTGGCCGCCCACACCCGCTGCCAGGGATCCTGCTCGGTGATCCAGCCGGGCACAATGGCAAATACAAAGATCAGCACCATGGGCATGCCGATGGAAACCGGGTTCCACCAGCCTTCCGGCACAACCGCCGCCATCTGGCCAAAAGACAGGGCTGTGGCTGTGCCGGCCCCGGAAATGACCAGGACCGCCATTACCAGTATGAAACCGGCAAGGCAGAGAAACTGGATCATATCCGTGGCAATGACGGCGGACAATCCCCCCAGGGTGACATAGACGGAAACGGCCAGGCCCACGATCAAGGCAGCCCAGAACGGATCAACTCCGTAAAAGACCTGGAGCACCATGGCAAACCCCTTGATGTCGGCCACGGCAAACAAGACCATGACCACGGTGATGATAATGGCCACAGGCAGCCTTAGAAAATGGCCGTAGCGCATTTGAAGCAGTTCCGGCTGGGTGATGGCGGGCAGGCTTTTTATTTTTTTTACAAAAAAGGCAATGATGAAAAGGGCCAGGATATTGGGGGCCACAAATCCCCAGACAGATCCCATTCCCAGGAGAATAAAAAAACCGATTACCGCCAGCATGGCCCCTGCCGTCAGCCAGGATGCAGCCGCGGAAAATCCGATGGAAAGGAACCCTGCCGATTTGCCCGCCAGCCAGAAGTCGACGGGAGATGCCT
>JAHIVS010000247.1 GCA_018816605.1 Pseudomonadota bacterium | reverse complement strand
CCAGTCCTTCTGGAAAAAGGCCCCATCCGGCTGATAGGACGCTTCGGCCCGCAGCACAAAGGAGCCGATACTTCGTTCAATATCTGCCCCGTACAGGGTAATGCGGGGATATTCGGCTGCAATGGACCGGGGAACCGGAAAGCCAAAGAGCGGATGAATACCGATCTCATCAATCATATAGGTGGGGCTGGAATCCTTTCCGGAAAAGGCATAAATGGCCAGGTCCGCCTTGAACAGGGAAAATAAAAGCCGTGCCCCCAGCCCCGCATCTGTCGCCCATTCGTTCTTTGACTCAGTGTCATGGACCGCAATCCCGTTGGCGGACAGTTTTTTTAAGGCCAGGGGCTCAAAATAGTCGGTAAGCCCCGGGGTCTGGTCGGTCTCAAAATAGGGGGACCAGAATCCTTCAAACCGGATGTTATGGGCCAGGTTGAGGTTCAGGAAAGACCCGATACGGCCTGTTTTCCGGTCATTCATGTCATAGAAGAGAAAGGCGGTATAATCCTGGGGGCAGACCCGGTCCATGGGCCGTATTTCGTCCCCCTTTCCCCAGTAGAGGATTTTCTTGCCCACCAGGAGTTCGGCATATCGGCCATTTTCCGACGGGGTCTGGTATTTTCCATACAGCTCCCTTGCATCTGCCCTTGTCTTGTCCTCGCCTTCCAGGTTCTGGTAGTCCAACCTTAAACTGCCCCTAAGTTCAATATCCGAGAGATTGCCCCACCCGGTCAGGTCCAGGCGGTTGCTTGTATAAAAGTGGCTGCTGTCCTTTATGGGTGCCCAGAGGCTGGAAACAAGTTCGCCTTCAAAGCGGACGGGCCACAGCCTGTCCTCCTTGCCAGAAACTCCGGGCAAGGTGTCAGCCCCGCCGGTTTGGTTCAAAAGATCCTCCATGGGGGCGTCATCATCGGTTGGGTCATCCGCCGGAAGGGAAACCGGTTTCATGGAAATGGGTTTTATGGAAACAGGTTTCAGGGAATTTGGGGAATCTTCCCCCCATGAAGGTCCTGCCAGTATCAACACAAGTGCACAAATCCCCGTCAGGGTCCTGATAAAGCGTCGGATCAGAAATTTTCTTTCCATGGCTCCCCCATTTTTTCCTTGTCAAACCCGATGGGGTCCAGATTGCTGTCCACTTCGGCCCGGACCACTTCAAGAAGGGTGGTATGGTTTTCCACCAGATTTTTAGAAACCGTTTTAAAGGGGAGATGGATGTTTTTGACGGCCCGGATATCTCCGGCCGCAAGCACCCGGGCAAGTTTGTTATCCCGGTTGTACACCTTTATCTGGACCGGGATAAAGGTCTCCTGGTCGATCCAGCTGGTCCGCCTGGGGAACCGTGCATCCGCGTCTGTTGCCACGGAGGTGACCTTGAAGCAGGGCCGGTCGTTAATGAGGGTATCATTTCCTCTTTTATAGGTGTATTCATCCAGTTTGATGCCGCCCAGGTCCTCATTGGTAAGGTCGGTATCCTCAAAATTGTTCTGCCGGTCCTGGGAGGCAATCTGACGCGGACGACCAATGGCCGGGGTAAAAAGATATTGGTCATTGCTGCTGCCATGGGTTTCAATGGTTAAAAATGTCAGCCCCCGCTTCATGGAATCGGTGAACCGGAACAGGGCCCGGGTCAGGTCTTCAAACATTTTTTCCTTGATGATCACCTTCCGGGTATCACTGATGGCCTCGCCTGATTTAAGGGTCATGTGGGCATACACCAGAAGGTCCTGGTCGGGTTTGTTAAAATCCTTGGCCGTTTCAATGATCAATCGTCCATCCGCAGCCGCCGTTGCCTTGTCAAAGGGACCAATCTGTGCGGCATGGACAGAAAAACCGAACGCCAGGATGATGAGGAATGAAACCAGTATTTTTTTCATGAGTTACTCCTTGGGAAGATATTTATCTGTAAGGGTTAAGGCGGCCGGAAGCAGGGTCAGGGCTCCGGCCGCCGATGTCAGCATGGTGGTTGCGATGAGGATTCCCAGGTTCACCAGGGGAACGAATGCAGACAGCACCAGTACCAGAAATCCTGCGGCCACGGCAAAGGCATTGATCAGAATGGGGCCTCCCGTGGTTTGAGTCGTCAGCATGGCAGCTTCTGTATGGTCTTTGCCCAGGGCCCGGAACAGCCGGTACCGGTTGAGGTAATGCAGGCCGTAGTCAATGCCGATGCCAATGGCCACACAGGCGGTGATGGCGGTGGCGGCATCCAGGGGAATGTCCAGAAATCCCATGATGCCGAAATTGACAAACAGGGCAAGGCCCAGGGGCAATATGGCCAGAAGTCCGTAGATTACCGACTGCATGATCAGGGCCACCAGTACCAGGACAATCACCAGGGAAATGGCCACGGAGAGCAGTTGCCCGCGAAGGATCAATTGCTCCGCCTCAAGGTAGAGTGCGCCGGTTCCCGTGGTCTGAACTGAAATGTTCTCTTTGTCCAGGGCCTCTCCCAGGGGGCCTGATAAAATTTTTCGGATAGAATCTGCCACCTGTTTTGTGATGGTGCTGGAGGCGGTCTTTACCTGGAATGTCATCACGGCACTGCGCTTGGCCGCATCAATGAACGGCCGGGTATCGGATCGCTGGTATTTGTCGATATAGGATGCCAGATGGGCTTTTAAGGCCGCCTGGCTCTGTTCTCCTGCCAGATCGCTGGCCAGGGGAATCCGGTAGCGCAGGGGATCATTAAAGTAGAACGCCTGGTTCATTTTGCGGATCAAGTCCAGGATGGACATGGTTTTACCCACCTGGGGATGGTTTTTTT
>JAHIVS010000246.1 GCA_018816605.1 Pseudomonadota bacterium | reverse complement strand
TATCCACCCCGTACTTGTCCATGGCCCGGATCAGGTTTTCCGGATCAGCGTTCTTGGAAAGCTCCCATTCCTCTATTTCGGCGTACATGTCCGGCGGCGCACCGGTGATCAGGGGGCGGTGGATGTTGTCAATGGCCTTCCACCACATTTGAACCCCGGGAAAATGGTTCACGGTTTCCATGGTCCCTATCAAATGGGCTTCAGGGTCGATTTTAAAGTATTCTTGTTTTGTCGTGTCGCTCATAATGGCTCCTTTGGGGTTGAAAGCTTGGGTTGTTGCCTCCGGGGGCGGCAGCTGCACCGCCTCTTCCGCGGTTCAGGCAATGCTGCGGTCATGGCCTTCCCAGAACTTCTTTTTCACATCCTTGCGCAGGATCTTTCCCACCGGGGTGGTGGGGATGGATTCCCAAATCTTAATTGATTTTGGGCATTTGTATCCGGCCAGTCTCTCCTTGCAGAAGCCGATCAACTCCTCGGGCAGGACCGTTGTTTCACCAGGCTTCAGCACCACGACGGCCTGGACCCGTTCCCCCCATTTATCGTCCGGGGCTGAGACCACGGCCGCCATGCCCACGGCCGGGTGATCGTAGAGGACATCCTCTACCTCCTTTGGGTAGACATTTTCCCCGCCCGTGACGATCATATCTGCCTTGCGGTCCACCAGAAACAGGTATCCGTCGGCATCCAGGAAACCCATGTCCCCGGTGAAATACCAGTTGTCCCGTATGGTGGTTTGGGTGAGTTCAGGATTCTTCCAATACCCCATCATGACATGTTTGCCCCGTACCACGATCTCTCCGATGGTTCCCGGGGCCACAGGCTGGCCCTTTTCATCCCGCACCTGAATCTGGGCGCAATAGGCAGGTTTGCCGGCACTGGTCAACAGCCGTGACGTTTCCCCCTCAAGGCAATGGTCCCATTCCGCCAGTTGTGAAACGCCCAGGGCTTCCGTCATGCCGTAGCCCTGGGCCAGGATGGGGCCGAATCGGGTGAGGCTTTGCCGGATGATTTCTCCGGGCATGGGGCTGCCCGCGTATGTCACGGAGGTCAGGCTGGACAGGTCATATGCATCCATATCGGCAAACTGGAACATCCAACCGTAAATGGTAGGTACTGCATTGATGTGGGTGCACTTTTCGTCCTGGATTAACTTGAGGATCCCGTTGAGATCCGGTTTGCGGTTGATGACCACCTTGCCGCCCACCATGAGGACGCAGAAAGCCGGCCAGAAAGAGACATGGAACAGGGGCAGGACAAAGCAGGTGGCGTCCTTCCAGGTAAAGCCCCGGGCCAGGTTCCCGGAGATAAAGGCGGTCATGAGGTTCAGATGGGACATCATGACCCCCTTTGGCAGGCCGGTAGTGCCGCCGGTATACATCAGCACCGCAAGGTCCAGCTCATCCACATCCACCTCGGGTTCGGTGTCCGGCGCCCCCTGCAGCAGGGTTTCATGGAACAGAAATCCAGGGGTCTCATTGTCAAAGGCGATCCAGGAGGGGATGTCGGGCAGCGCTTCCCGCAAATGCTGCGCCCGTTCCTCATAGCCGTCCCCGGCAAAAAAGGCCTTGGCTTCGCAATCCTTGAGGATGTGAAGGATCTCGGGGTCGGCCAGCCTGAAATTCAGCGGGATCACGCTCATGCCCAGCTTGGCTGCCGCAAAGTAAGTTTCCAGGTACTTGGGGGTGTTTTCCGCCAGCACCGCGATGCGGTCTCCGTACCGGTATCCCAGGCGGGTCAGGGCATGGGCCAGGCGGTTCACCCGGCGATTGAGTTCATCGTGGGTCTGGGATCGGCCTTCAAACACCGTGGCAATCCGATCCGGATACAGGGCTGCGCTTTTGCGCGGGATGTCGCCCAGGGTGTACATAACTTCCTCCTTTACGCCCAGGATTTGGGCAGTCCTTGGAATTGCATGAGCATGTTTTTGCTCATCTCATTGGAAATGGGGGAAAACTGGATCTGATAGGCATCCCTTAGATACCGCTGCATGGGGTATTCCGAGCAGATGCCGTAACCGCCCATGATCTCGGCGCCATACCGTCCGGCGAAGAGCGCCCCTTCAGCAGCCACCAGTTTGGCCATGGTGGCCTCCAGGTGATAGGGTTTGCCCTGGTCGCAGAGCCAGGCGGATTTATAGGTCAGGTTCCGACCGTTTTCCAGGTGGATGTATATGTCCGCCAGATAGTGCTGGAGGATCTGGAACCGGGCGATGGGGCCGCCAAAGGCATGCCGCTCCCTGGCATAGGCAAATGCGTCTTCGTATGCGGCCGCCATGAGGCCCACCCCCATCATGGCGCAGCCGATTCGCTCGGGGTTCAGGGTGGTCAACATCTCGTACCATCCGCTTCCCCGGTGGCCCAGAAGGTTCTCGGCCGGCACCTCCACATTGGAAAAGGTGATCCCCACCGAGTCGCAGTGATGGCAGCTGATTTTGGGGATTCGGGTGATGGTGATGCCCGGGGAGTCGGACGGGACCAGGAACACGGACAGGGATTCCGAGGGCTTGACGTCGGTCTCGGTACGGCAGATGGTGACCATGAAGTCCGACACATGGGCGGCCGTGATAAAGACCTTTTCGCCGTTGATGACCCAGCGCCCCTCCTTTTCCTCGGCTGTGGTGGCCATGGCCCCCAGGATGTCGGTGCCGCCGCCGGGCTCGGTCAGGGCCATGCACATCTTGAGTTTTCCCTGGGCCAACAAGGGCAGATATGTTTCCTTCTGGGCCTTATTGCCCAGCTCGGCAATGGTCCGGGTCCCGAAACCCGTGGTGGTTCCGATGGCCAGGGCCACAGACATGGAGGCCTTGCAGATTTCTTCATACATGGCCATGGCATCCACCATGCGGATCCCTTCTCCGCCATACTCCTTAGGCACTGTGGCGGAAAAGAAGCCCAGATCCGCGAATTTCTGCCAAAGCGCATCGGGCGGGAAATCCACGTTTTCATCCATCCACTGAATGTAGTCCTTGGTTAACTCTTTTTTACAGAAATGCCGCATCTCCTTTTGCAGCATTTCCTGTTCTTTGCTGAATCCGAAATCCATTTGACTCTCCTTGGGGTTAGCTCTGGTCTGAGGCCATACTGTCTTTTTTCTGCTGCCGGGTCAGTTGGGACGGGTCTGCCTTAAAGGGCTCCAGCATGGCCTGGGTATCCGGGGCATAGGTCAGCCACTGGATGGCGTTGCGCTCCAGGGCCAGGGCGGTTTCCATGTCGCATCCGTCAACAGACCTGGCCATGATTTCCTTGCCCATTCTCAGGGCAACGGGTTTTTTGGCCGCGATGTTGGCAACGGTTTTTTCAAAGGCCGCCTCAAATTCCGAGTCCGGAAAAACCCGGGTCAGAAGACCCATGTCATAGATTTCCCTGGCCGTATAATCCTTGCGGCCGGAGAAGATTATCTCCCTGGCCCGGAAGACCGGCATGCTCCGGGGTAGCCGGGCCGTACCCCCCCATCCGGGCAGAACGCCCATGTTGATCTCCGTGGTCCCGAAGCGGGCGGATTCCCGGGCGTACAAAAGGTCGCAAGCCAGTGCGATTTCAAGGCCGCCGGCCAGGCAGTGGCCGTGGATCTTGCAGACCACCACCTTTTCACAGCCGCTGATGGCCCGCTGGACATCCAGGCCCTCATGGGCCAACCAGTTCAGGCTGCTCTGGTGCTCGGCCAGGGACGGAAAGATTTCCAGGTCCCCGCCGGTACAAAAGGCCTTTTCCCCGGCCCCGGCCAGGACCACCACCCCGACGACCGCCTCTTCCCTGACCCTGCGGAAGGCGTGGATGAGTTCTTTGGCCATCTGGCGGTTGATGGCATTGAACTTGTCCGGCCGGTTCAGGGTGATAAAGCAGATGGCATCGTTTTCCCCGCCCGTCTCGTAGCGTATGGTCTGATAGCTGATCGGTGCCATGGCAAGCGCTCCTGCAGCAGCATCCTCGGCGCTGTCCGTCTCGGCCGAAAACGCGGCCAGGCGCAGTGACGGGTCTGCCGGCTGGAAGCAGGGCATGGCAACCTCGTCATTCAGCGGCTGGAATACCACTTCCAGGTCCATGCCGATGCAGATATCCTCCATGCGGCAGTTCACAATGCGGGTGGTCATCCGGATGCCCTCTTCCATATCCACAAAGGCAATGACATAGGGCAGGTCCTCCCAGAACACGGGCTCCACCATGTCCAGCATCTGGGTGAAACTGTAGACTTTGGCCCGGCCGCTGGACGTAATCCAGGTCAGGTTTTGGCTCCAGCATTCCGGGCAGACTTTTTTTGGAAAAAAGATGTTGGCCTGACAGTCCTGGCAATGCTGCACCAGAAGCTTTCCCTCTTTGGCGCCGGTCCAGAAATCCTTGGTCCACGGTTGCATGACCGGTACGGGTTTTTGTGCCATGATTAGTCCCTCCCCCAAATGCTTGCGATGAAATTCATACCTGATCCGCCGGATGTGCACTGATACACATATTTGACGTCCGGCACCTGCCGCTCCCCGGCCTTTCCCATCAACTGGCGGGCCGTGTCCACATAGGTGGCGATGCTGACCCCGGAGCCGGTGTGGCCCCGGCCCACTGCATCCCCGATGGTGGCCCAGGGCAGTTTGCCCCCAGGCGCGGTATGCCCCTCCATGAACATTTTTCCGGCCCGGCCCGGCTCACAGAGCCCCAGCAGATCCATGAGGAGGGGATGCCCCACCGGATAGGCCAGGTAAACGTTCCAGATGTCGATATCAGAGGTGATGAGGCCTGCCTGGGCCAGGGCCTCCATGGTGGCGTCGCGCATGTCTGTCCCGGTTTTCTCGTAGTCACGGGTGGTGGTAAAGGCGCTGAAGAACCTTGAGCCTTCCCCCAGTTTAAAGGCGGCCGGGGACTTGCGGGCCCTGGCGTTCTCCGCCGAGGTCACCACCATGGCTGCGCCGCCGTCTGCCAGCACGTTGCACTCCCGCTTGTGAAGGGGGGAGGCCACCATGCCTGAAGCCAAGACCTTTTCAATGGATGGCACCTCTTTTTTGTAAAACATGGAGTTGGGATCCAGGGCTGCCCATTTTCGCAGGGACACCACCACCGAGGCCATTTCCTCGGCAGTGGTGCCGGAATCGTGCATGTACCTCTGGGTCATCATGGCGACAATCCCGTTGTAGGTCTGGCCGTAGGGATATTCCCACTGCCGGTCGATGCCGGCCTTGGCAAAGAAGTTGATCAGGTCCGGAAGGGGGATGGTGGAATGGACGGTCAGATGGGGGATCAGCACATACCGGGCTGCCCCGCTCTCAATGAGCTGCTCGGCCAGGCGCAGGCAGTTGGAGGTGGAGGCACCCCCTGCATTGCAGACACAGACATTTTTGCACCCCTTGAGGCCCAGTTCCTCTGGGATTTTCCCAAAGGATATCTCCCCATAAATGTCGGGCTGGGCCTGGGGGGCCACGGTGACCACCGCCTCCACTTCATTTTTATGGATTCCGGCATCTTTCACCGCGGCCATGCAGGTATCATATATGATATCCCATCTGGAACGGTCCGGATAAATACCGGTGGGGACCTCCCCAATACCGATGATCGATAGTTTGGAATGACTCATGGTTTCTCCTTTTCATTGCGGCCCAAGCCGACGTCTGCCCATATGGCCCCTTTTTCGGGAAATGGAAATTCATTTCCTGAAGTTAAATATGACATGTAAAAACAATCTGTCAACACAAATGACAGCGTTGGGGCAATCTGGGTAAATCGTTGTAACCAATTAATTATATTGTATTTTTTTTAAATCAGAAATGCGATTCACCAACCGGATCACCGATCTGTACTATGGATTTGACAAAACCAAATCTATAGAGTATAAGTCTATAGATTGAATGGGAGGTTGTTATGAAAATAAAAGATCTGGAAGCGCAATCCGGGGTCCCCAGGACCACCATCCATTTCTATCTGCGCCAGGGCCTGCTGCATCCCCCTGAAAAGACCGGAAGGACAACTGCGACTTATGACCAAAGCCATCTGGTGCGGCTCAGGAAGATCAAGACCCTGAAAAAGGGGGGCAGGGTGCCCCTGCGTTTTCTCCAGGATCAGTTGGCCGAAGACAAGGCAGCCCCTATCCCGTCCCCGGACAATGAAAACACCCCAATCTTTGGCAAACCATCTGCCACCATGCGGGAAAGAAAGGAAAAGCACCGGATGATCATTCGCAAGGCCATTGAGGTCTTCAGCAAAAACGGCTACCACAAGACCAAGATAGCAGACATCACCAGCGCCCTGAAGATCTCCACAGGGACTTTTTACATCTATTTCAGAAATAAGCGGGATCTCTTCATCGAGGTCATTGACGAGGTGTTTCGGACCATTGTGGGGGAGGCGGTCGTGGCCCTGAAAGGGGAAATGAATTTTGTGGAGCGGATGCGGATCAGAGGACAAATTTTTTACAGCAATTACGCTAAATACCATGAACTTCTAACCCAACTGAGAGCGGAGATGACCCGGGAAAGCATCTGGCCGGCTGAAAAAATCAAGGCGGTTTACCACGGCCTTACCCTGCCGGTGATCCGGGATATCCAGGCCGCCATTGATGCCGGCGTCATCAGGCCCATTGATCCGGACCTGGCCGCCTATGCCCTGACCGGGCAGATCGAGATCATGTCCCTGCGCCGCTCCCTGGACGAAAAATACACGATCCATGATATCGAAAAATTTCTGATTGAGGGCTTTATCAAACCGATGCTGGTTTAGGTGTTGTATCAAAAATCAGGTGGATTGTCAGCCCTGAAGGCCCTCAGCTGTCTGCCGTCCCTTATCCAATAGCCGCCTGGCCCCTGTGCAGAAGTTTCAAGCATGGGGTGAGCATGCTTGCACAAGGAGGTACTCCTTGAAAGGATAGGGCCTTTGATTCACCCCCGTAATCAGGAGGGAGTATGGACCCTATCCCCTGTACTTTCTGCAGCACTTCCGCAGTATTGTTGTTCAACCCGTAGTTGCCGGCGTGCCAGAAAAGTTCTGTGGCAGAAACAAAACCCTTTGGGTCAAGCGGATGCTGACCACTGTTCAAGATGGGCTTTAATGAGCGGTTACGTTTATTCTAAGGATCAATAATGTTGTTCCTGACAGCAAACAATGCCAGTTCCACATTGTTTTTCAGCATTAATTTGGATAACAGGCGGGAACGATAGGTACTCACCGTTTTAATGCTCAGGTGATAGTTATCCGCAATTTCCTGAAGGGACTGG
>JAHIVS010000245.1 GCA_018816605.1 Pseudomonadota bacterium | reverse complement strand
TGGGAGCCGTTATCCACCACAATGACCTCCAGGCCATTTCCAGGCCAAACCAGGTTTGAAATGGACTCCAGGCACAAGGGTAAAAATTTTTCTTCGTTAAAGGTCGGTATAACAATACTGACCTTGACGGATGTGTGCTGCAGGGGTGTCATGGTTTGATAAAGGTATCCTAATTTACAAGCTGATAAATTTACGGACATACCTGCCCAGAAGAGTGGTCACCCCGATCGGTGTCCGGGATAAAAGCGTTTCCAGAATGTTTCGATGGGAAGCAAAGGGCATGCTGCTCATTATTGCAAGGGGCTCTGGCGCTCCCGTCTCCTGTCGGGTATCAAAATCCGCCCAGTGAAGAAATTGCGGTTCGCTTCCCCATTGTTTTTTAAAGTGAAAACTGCCTTCCCCCGGTGTGGAACGGCCGAAATCAAAAACAGGATACCGATTTTCAGCAGCAAATTTTAAAAACTGCCAATAGAGCAGCATATTGGGATTAAACGGATTAAACCGCCTCAAAGAGGAGGCCCAGGGGATGGAGACCATCCTGGGATGACACAGGATAATTCCGGCGGCAGCAGGTCTTTTATCCGGCATTCGGACAATACCGATATGGGCTCTGTTCTTGTAGGCATCAAGAATACCATGAATCCATTTCAGGGAATGGACCAAAGAGCCCAGGTCCCGCATGTTTTCACAAAAAACGGGATAAAGGTCGGATATAAGTTCCTTTCCCCCGATCCGGAATGTCAGGCCATCCCTGGCCGGTTTTTTTATCTGACTTCTCACCTTTGCCCTTAGGGATGAAAATAAAAGGTCCGAAGAAGGCGGCAACCGGAGCAGCATTCTTGCCTTTTCCGGGTTATGGGTCAGGTTGGAATCAATCTTTGCAAAGGGATGAACCGACCGGATACACAGACGGGGTATCTGTCTGTGTCTTGAATAGGCCACCCCATGACGGAGCAGCAGTCGTTCAATTTCATCAGAATCGGCCAGCAAACCGCCGGCATCGCAATAGGGAAGAGAAACAAGCATCCCCGGCCGGCCCGGCAGCCGGACATGGGCCAGGGGGAAAATTCCCCGGACCCGATTTTGGGTTTTGGCCATGAAATAGACGGTCTCAAACCCGTAGGCAGCCCCAATTGCCTGCCTGAACCCGTACAATTGATAGGCAATGCCATGGGGATGGCCGAGAACATAATGATCCCATGAATATTTATCATCCGGCCCTGCAAGGTGTATGTTCGGTTTGTCCATCAAGGATACACAGACTGGATATGGCCCAGGGCGGTTTTAAAATTCATGGAAGAAAATCTGGCAATCATTGCCTCCATTTTATTTTTTGTCCGACTCAAATTCACATAATGTCTGAATTTTAGAGAGGATTCGGCAAGGTTCACCCGTGGCTGATCCGGGTCAAATTCCCAGGGATGGGCATAAAATAAAAAACCATTTTCCTTTTTCAAAACAGCCGCAATCCCCAGCTGAAAAATGAAAAAAGGAAGAAGCCTGAAATACCCGCCTCCCCCAAGGGGGAGTATATGGTTGAACAGGCGCAAGTTTGAAACGGGCAGCTCAAAAAATTTTTCCCCCAATTGGTAAACGCCTTGTTTTTTTGGGGTATTGGAAAGATCAAGACGACCATACCGGCCGTGGGCTGAAAAAGAGTTATAACTTGCATCGTACAGGTATCCGGCATCTTGAATCATGGCCAGGACCGCATCATTGACGGAAAAACTAGGGGCCCTGTACCCGACCACCTCTTTTCCGGTAATCTCCTCTAATATAACCTTACTTCTGTGAAGGTCCTGGAGGAGAAGATCTTTGTCCAGTCGGGGACAAAGATCATGGCCATATCCGTGGGAAGCCACTTCATGGCCTCTGTTTGAGATTTCCCTGACAAGGCGAGGACATTTTTCTGCCACCCATCCGAGCACAAAAAAAGTGGCCCTGGGTTTGAAAGAAAAAGAATCAAGAAGGTCCAGTATCAGTATGGTGTTTTTTTCTACCCTCAGCTCCAACGAATTCCAGGTTGAAAATTGAATATGGGATTTAAAATTTTCAACCTGGAACCAGTCTTCAATGTCAAATGTGAGCAGGAGGGAAGGTTTCTCTGCCGATACCATGGTATTCAAATCCTGCCTCTCTTACTTCTGCGGGATCATATTGATTTCTGCCGTCAAACAGAACCGCCTGTTTCATTTTTTTGATCATCTGCTTAAAATCGGGTTGCCGGAAGGCTTTCCATTCGGTTACAAGAATAAGGGCGTCAGCGTCTTCCAATGCCGTGTATTGCTCGTTTTCCAGGGTGACAAGCCCCTGGGAAATCCAGGTTTCCGGCATCTGTTTTTTTGCCTGGGTTTTGGCAATGGGATCATAGGCCCGAATTTTTGCACCTGCCTGGATCAAGGTCTCCACCAGCACAAGTGAAGAGGCTTCCCGCATGTCATCGGTACCGGGTTTAAATGCAAGTCCCCATATGCAAAATACCCTGCCGGTAAGATCCTTTCCAAACCGCGCTTTTACCTTGGTTCCCAGCACCTGTTTTTGCAGATTGTTCCGGGCTTCAACAGAATCCAGAAGAGTGGGCTCAAAGCCTGCGTCCTTGCAGGTTTTTATGAGGGCTTTCACATCTTTTGGAAAACAGGAGCCCCCGTAACCGCAACCAGGATAGATAAACGAATAACCGATCCTGCTGTCCGAGCCTATTCCCTTTCTCACATTCTCCACATCCACGCCCAGGCGTTCACAGATATTGGAAATTTCATTCATAAAGGAAATCTTGGTGGCCAGCATGGAATTGGCTGCATACTTTGTCATTTCAGCATCCCGGACATTCATGAAAAGCATTTTATCCCGGTTTCTCGAAAACGGCGCATAGAGCCGTCTCATCATCTCAATTGCGCGTTTTGAATTGGCCCCCACAATGATCCGGTCCGGTTTTAAAAAGTCATTAACAGCAGCCCCTTCCTTTAGAAATTCCGGATTGCTGACCACATCAAATTCAATATCCAGCTGCCGTTTTTCAAGTTCTTTTTCAATGATCGCCCGCACCCTGTCGGCTGTTCCAACCGGCACCGTGGATTTGTCCACAACAACGGTATACTCTGTAATCAGCTGGCCGATCTGTTCAGCCACCTTTAATACATATTGAAGATCCGCAGACCCGTCTTCACCCGGCGGGGTTCCCACGGCTATAAAAAAGAAGTTGCAATCCCTGGCCGCTGTTGCCAGATCCG
>JAHIVS010000244.1 GCA_018816605.1 Pseudomonadota bacterium | reverse complement strand
TGGGCGTTTGATCGCTATTTCAGTCTCAGACTGAACAAAATGCAATAAAGAAAGCCTGACCCGAATTTAAAATTAACACGCCAATTTCCAGGATTATTCCTTGACATATAAGGGGCTACAAGAATAATGTTCAGCAGTGAACTTCGGAACAGCCGATGTGAAAAGAAAAAAAATGCCGACAAACAAACACGATGTAACCGCACAGGCAGGTGATTTGGAAAACAATCGCAACTATAAAATCCTGACCATAGATGACGAACCCTATATCCGTCAAAGCATCAGAACCTATCTTGAAGATTACGGGTTTATTGTTTTCGAAGCGGAAAACGGCAAGAAGGGTCTTGAGGTGTTTGAAGCCCAGCGGCCCGACCTGGTTCTTTTGGACCTGCGGATGCCTGAAATGGACGGGCTTCAGGTTTTAGAGATCCTGAAAGAGCGTTCGCCGGACACGCCCCTGGTGGTGGCATCGGGCACGGGAAATATAACCTCTGTGGTGGAAGCCCTGCGCCTGGGAGCCTGGGATTATATTTTTAAACCCATTGAAGATATGACCGTGCTCCACCATTCCATTCAGAAATGTCTAAGATCAAGCAGGCTTAAACGGGAGAACAGGGCATACCAGGAACAGCTGGAGGCACTTGTTAAAGAAAGGACCATGGCGCTTAAACAGAGCGAGCAGCTTTATAAAACCGTGTTTGAGTATTCCGGGACTGCGGCTATTATAATGGAGCCCGATGATACCATTTCCATGGTGAACTCACGGTTTGCCGAGCTTGCCGGAATGGAACGAAGGGAAATAGAAGGGAAAAAGAAATGGGTCGAGTTTGTTTCGCCCCGGGATGTTGAGTTTGTGCGGAACCATATCCAGGCCAGAACCCATATGAATTCCGAAAATGATATTTCTTCCCAGTATGAGATTCAGTTTATTGACAAAGCAGGTGGTATAAAGCATGTGTATGCAAGTCTTGGCATGATTCCCGGGACCGAGCGCAAGGTGGCCTCTTTGCTGGATGTAACAGAGAAAAAAAAAGCAGAACAACGCTGGCGGGGTCTGGAAAAACAATTAAGGAAATCCCAGAAAATGGAAGCCATCGGAACCCTGGCCGGTGGAATCGCCCACGATTTGAACAATATTTTAAGTCCGATTCTGGGGTATTCGGATATGATTATGCGGGCTTCCGAGCCGGGAAACCAGGCTTACCAGAGAAGTGAAAAAATACAAAAAGCAGCGCTAAGGGCGGCCGACCTGGTCAGTCAGGTAATGTCTTTCAACCGGGGGGGGGCAGAGGCAAAACGGCTGATCAAGCTCCATCCCGTTGCCAAGGAAGTCGTGAAGCTGCTCAGGGGCTCTATTCCATCCACCATTCGCATTGTTGATAAAATTGACCGGAATTGTCCTTGGGTTTTTGCGGATCCAACCCAGATCCATCAGGTGATCATGAATTTGTGCACCAATGCCTACCATGCCATGGAAGATACCGGCGGAGAGCTGATCGTTGGACTGACCGAAACACTTTTGTCCCGGGCCGATATGATGGAATATCCCAACCTGCCCCAGGGAGACGGGGTCTATCTTGTCCTCGAAGTGACAGATACGGGGTGCGGAATGGCCGAAGATGTCCTGGAGCGGATCTTTGATCCGTATTTTACCACCAAGGAGGAAGGAAAGGGGACAGGGCTCGGGCTTGCCATGGTCTATAGCATTGTTCAGTCCTGTGGGGGAGAAATCCGGGTAAAAAGCAAATATGGCAAGGGAACCTGTTTTACCATATTTTTTCCGGCTGTCCGCGGGAAGGATGAAATCGAAAATCAGGAAACGGGCCATGGCCGGTCCACCACCAGCAAGGGAGAGCATCTGCTGGTGGTGGATGATGATCCGGATATCGCCATGATGTGTAAGGAGGGATTTGAATTACTGGGGTATCAGGTCCATGCCTTTTCCTCTAGCAATGAAGCCTTGCGGTTTTTCAGAGAGAACCATGCCGCCATTGACCTGGTGTTAACAGACCAGACCATGCCGGAAAAAACAGGGATTGAACTGGCAAAGGAATTTCTGGAAATTAAAAAGGATCTGCCCATTATTCTCTGTTCAGGGTATGCCGGATCCATGGATAAAACAATGGCCCAAAAAATCGGAATACAACGGTTTGTCATGAAGCCTGTGACGGTTGAATCACTTTCAAGGGAGGTACAGCAATTATTGAAAAAGGATCAGCCCGGAAGTTAACCCTTAATGGGGAGGAGAGAAGATGCCTCAGGCACCCAGATTGTTTTTAATTCTCGATGATGAAGAGAGCATCCGGCAAAGTATCGCCGCATTCATGGAAGATGAAGGTTACACCGTCTTTCAGGCGGAAAGCAGCGAGCAG
>JAHIVS010000243.1 GCA_018816605.1 Pseudomonadota bacterium | reverse complement strand
GAGAATATGACCCAGGCCGAAGCCGAATCCAGGGTCTTTGATTTTCTCAAGGAAGAACCCTTTTTGTCGGAAATCCCTTTTGATACGGATGTATCCAGGCTGCGTGTCCGTCACGGAGGGTATGACATCAGGGCTGCCCAGAAAGATCCCAATGTCTCTTTTCCCTTTGAGCCATTGAAGGAATTGAAGGCAGAGAAGCTGTTTTCCGATCTGACCCCGGCGGCCTATTCCTTTGTGGGTGCCTGTTCCCAGAAACGGCTCTTGAAAAAAACCCTGCCCGGGTGGGTGGAAAGGATGAAGGCCGCAAAGGCGGACGCCGCTGTGCTGGTGCCGGTCTGACCGGTCTGTCATATGTCCGTGGGACATATTGCACGCACCTTTGAAGCAGCCGGAATCGCCACGGTGGTCATTGCCGTGAAATCCTTTGAAACACGGATGCGGATGATGTCACTGCCCCGGGTTGTTCTTACCCCGGAACTTATGGGAAGGCCTTTGGGGAATCCCTTTGACAAAGCCCGTCAAAAAAAGATCCTGGGGCAGGCGCTGGCCCTTTTGGAAACAGCAACCCAAAACGGAACCCTTCTGGATCTGGCCCAGGACCAGGATTAGGACCAGGAACACTTGTCCTTATTCAAAATCATCCAGCTCAAGCCATTCAAACCAGATGGGATAATTTTTTTTATACCAGGAAAGAACCCTGCGCAGGGTGGTCTGGTCTTCCCTGGAAATGGTGGCAACCGGGATTTTTTCAAACCGAAGGACCACCTTGTCGGCAAAATGCTCCAATGCATCGGTACAAAGGGTCTGGAGTTCATTTCTGATCCGTCCGGAATCTGAAATTTTTACGGGCCGGGTCAAAAAGTCCTCACCCTTGAGAAACCGGTTGAGCAAAGGCGTGAAGACCAGCTTGCTCTGCTCAAAGGGTTCAAGGAGCCGCAGGGCAAAGGTGATGCGCTTGTCGCCCTGTTTTGAGGTCATCCGGACAGTGACGCGATAGGTGTCCTCGGAGATCTGGGTCACCCCCGGAGTGCCGGTATAGGGATCCGGGAGCATATAGCCCGCCGTGGCAAGGGTCTGCCATTTTTTTTCGGCAATAAGATCGTCGGCGGTAATGGTCTTTTTTTTCAAGGGGATGCCGGCATTCCTTGCCTGGCGGATGCTTTCCCGGTAAATTTCCACCAGATCCTCCCCGATTTCCGCGTTAAAGATCTCTTTTCGCAGGCGGAGGGAAAAATCGCCGGCCTCGGGGTCCAGTTTCATGCTGGCCGCATCCTTGTCATGGGCCAGTTCAAATTTTGAGGACAGGACGGCAAGGGAGACATCCAGGTCCAGGATGGAGGAAAGGCTTGCTGCCTGGATGGCCTCGGCCGATGCCGCATACCCGTCCACGACAAACAGATGGATCGCCTTGGATTCATCCTGCCAGGTCTTGACGGCAAAAGTCGGCGCATAGGTTCCCGAATCGGTAAAGGGAGAAAATCCCGTGGGCAATGTCCAGTTTTCATCCACCAGGTGGGCACCGGCGGTTTCCCATTCTGCCCAGAGCTTGCCGATCCTGGGCTCACGGTTTTTTCCCCGGAGGGTCCAGACATGGATATTCTCCGGCTTTATGCCCGGATAGGTCATGGCAATGGCCTCCACCACACGGCCCCGGGGGGTAAAAAAATTGACCAGCAAAGAATTGTCCGCCGCCCGTTCCACAATTTTTTTAGGCAGAACCAGGGTGCCGATATACCCTTCATACTGGTCGGTAATGGCCAGGGGCTGGTCAAAGATGTGGAGAATGCTCATGGGGCCTGTTGCCTCTCCCGTGGCAAACCGGGAGGTGTTTTCAAGGGTGTCAATGGCGGCTCCCCAGACGGTAATGTCTTTTATGGCCATGGCCCGTTTGAAATCTTCCCATTTGTAGGCCGGGTCATTTATCAGTCTTAACACACAGTCTTCTAAAAATTTGGCAACCCCGGGCCTGGCGTAGATCCGTCCAAACCCCAGCAGGGGGTTGGCCCCCATTTCCACGCTCTCCCCGGCCTTGGGCATGAGTCCTTCCCCCAGGCAGACCATGATGGCATGGTTTTCAGGCAGGGTCCGGGACAGATACCAGAGGCTTTCACTCATGGCATAGGCAGATATGGCATCGCAGTCTTTTTTCACCAGGTTGAGCGCTGCTTTATCCAGACCGGCCCCTTCACCATAACGGCCAAAGAGTTTGGTACCAAGGGCTGTGACAGCCGAGGTCATTGCCAGCATTTTTTCCGTCCCATTGTCCACAAATGAGATGGCGTCCACCATATCGTCCTTGGGCGTTCCTTTGATCCACTCGACCTTGACATCTTCAAGCCATAGATGAAGCCTGCCCAGAATGGGGCGGGTATCAAAGGCCCACTGGGAGATCAGATTCTTTTGTTTCATAGAAGGGAAGTCCATTTTGCCTCTCTTTCGCCGAAAAAAGATTAGTTTGATTTGACACCTACCATTTACCGGGAAATTCTGTCAAGACGTATGGCAAACTGACCGGTTTTGTTCAGGACAGGCCGGTCGGCAGGATATCGGGAAAATTTTGTTGTCACATCCAATGGGTTTAGGCTATGATCGGCTTTCATGATGATGGAAGAAAAAGCGCAAAACCGGACCGGTTTTGTTACGGAAACCCTTAAGGGCGTGGTGGAACGGGTTACCTTTCACAATCCGGATAACGGGTGGTCTATTTTAAGGGTTCAGCCCTTTGATACGCCCGGACACCAGGAAACCGTCGTGGTCCACCAGACCAAGGTTTTTGCCGGAGCCACCATGGAGTTCCAGGGCGCCTGGACCCATCATCCCAAATACGGCCGCCAATTCCAGGCAAGTCTTGCCAGGGAACGGAAACCGGCCACGGCATCTGCCCTTGAAAAATATATCGGTTCCGGCCTTATCAAAGGGGTGGGACCGAAAACCGCCGGAAAAATTGTCCGCCATTTTAAGGCCCACACCCTGGAGGTTTTTGAACAGGAGATCCATCGCCTTACGGAAGTGCCGGGCATTGCCGCCAAAAAACTTGACATGATTTCAGCCGCCTGGACCGAACACCGGGCCATCCGGGATGTGATGATGTTTTTGCAGTCCCACGGGATTTCCACCCTTTTTGCCGTCAGGATCTATAAGGAATACGGAGATGAGGCCATTGCCCATGTAACCCTGGACCCTTACCGGCTGGCCACGGATTTTTACGGTATCGGCTTTTTTTCGGCAGACAAGGTGGCCTTGAGCATTGGCCTTGCCCCTGACAGCCCCCAGCGAACCATTGTCGGGATCCGCCATGTTTTGGCTGCCGCCCGGAATTTCGGCCATTGCTATCTGACAGAAGCCCAGATCAAGGCACAGGTAAATGAACTCCTTGACCTGGATCTGTCCGAAAAACTTGCCTTCCTGCTGGTGTCCATGGAACAACAAAGACTGCTCATGCGCCGCATGCTGGCCGATGAAACAGGGGTTCTCCAGGCCTGCTACTATTCAAAATCCCTGTATTTTGACGAACAATATGTGGCCACGCGTATTCTGGGCCAGGGGCCTGGCCCTGTTGTGGATCAAGCCCGCATGGCTCGGTGGGTCCAGCTGTTCTGCAAGGCAAAAAATATGGCGTTGAGCCGTGAACAGGCGGGGGCGGTAACCGGAATTGCGGGACAAAATTTTTCAGTTCTCACGGGCGGGCCAGGATGCGGAAAAACCACCACCACCCGGGTCCTTGTCAAGCTTTTGGAAGCCATGGGATTGCGGGTGATGCTGGCCGCTCCCACGGGGCGTGCCGCCCAGCGCATGGGCGAGGTGATCGGCAGGGAAGCCAAAACCATCCACAGGCTTCTGGGATCCCAGGGGGGAAGGTTCAAGAAAAATGAACAGGCTCCGCTGAAGATGGATTTTCTGGTGGTGGATGAATGCTCCATGCTGGATATCGGATTGACGGCCTCCCTGCTCAAGGCGGTTCCCCGGAACTGCCAGGTGGTGTTCATTGGAGACCATGACCAGCTGCCGTCGGTGGGGGCCGGCAATGTGCTCAAGGATATCATCGGGTCCAATCGTGTGGCCTGCTTTCGCCTCACCCGGATTTTCCGTCAGGCCCAGGCCTCTCTGATCATTAAATATGCCCATCAGATCAATTCCGGGAAAATGCCCTGGATCCAATCTCCGTTCAAGCAGCCCGGGGTGTGGCAGGATAAGACAGATTGCCTTTTTCTGGATTCAGACGAGGCCACCCAGGAACAACTGCGGTTTGTGGGAAGGGTCAAACAGCTTTACGGGCAGACCGGGGCTGCCCCGGAAAATGTCCCGAAAGAAAGTGAAGACCCAGAGCAGATTTCCGGGACCAGCCCCTATGAATTCCGGGTCAATGATCCCGGCTCTCCCTATGAAACGGAAATTACCATCCCCGATAAATTTGCCCATGTCAGTCTGGATGATGTGGTCCGGGCAGAGACTCAGATTGAAGAACTCATGGCTGTCGTGAAAAAAGTTCATCCCTGGTCTTCTCTCCATTATGGCCTGACTGCCCTGGATGTGGTAAAAAAGCTGTATATGGAGTGGGTTCCCAAGTATGTGGGCAGGACTGCCGAGATCCAGATCCTGTCGCCCATGACCCGGGGGAGTCTGGGGACCGTTAATCTGAATCGGGTAATTCAGGAGACAGCCAATCCCTTTGGCCCGGGCAAGCAGCAGATCATCCTGGGCCAGCGGATATTCCGGACCGGGGACCGGGTGATCCATCGGAAAAACAATTATGATCTGGGGGTGTTT
>JAHIVS010000242.1 GCA_018816605.1 Pseudomonadota bacterium | reverse complement strand
TTGATTCTTCAAGAATTGAAAATTTAAAACAACTGCCGGACATGCCCGCGCCTGCCGATTATAAACGCAGCAAGCTTGAAAACGTGAAGGCCTCCCAGGTACCGGACATTGATGAATCAAAGCTTTTGCCAAAGGGCAAAGACAACGCCTGGTATAAAGAACAGTTTATCGCACAGTATGGTCAGGAAAAGCTGGTAACAGATGCCATGGGGGACCCTGTTATTATTTCTTTAAGAGCGTTCATGGCGGATAAAACTCCCGGGAAAGAAACCTATAAGTTTAATAAATCAGGCCATGGGCAATCCATTCCGGTTTTAGAACAAATGGTGACTGAACCCTATGAGATCTGGCTGACACCCCAAAAGGATACCACCGGCAAAATCCGCCTGACAAAGCGTTACATCTGCATCTGGAAAACCGAGGACAAGGAGCGGATCGGAGGGTTTTCAGTATTTGAAACCTACCATGGTGTTCTCCAGGGCGTGACAAGTTTTTTGCCAATGAGGGCCGGAGAAACGGATTTCAAGTATCTGGAAAAGCTTCGGACCGGGGTGTTGATGTTCAAAAGGAAGGGACTATGACCGGCTCCGGCGGCGGGCTCGGTACGGACAAAGTGGCATGGCGGAGCTTCACCTCCCTTACGTATGTCCGTTCCCTAAAGATCAATAATATTAAAGATTTGAAGGAGTGTCAAGATGGATAACTGGATAGAGATCTGCAAGGCCGGCACATGGACGGCCAAGAACGGGAGCAAGGTCACACTGACCACGGGGGATCTGGATAATGTCGTTGCATCCTATGATCCGACCGTGCGTGAAGCCCCGTTGGTATTTGGGCATCCTGAAGACAACCAGCCGGCTTTTGGCTGGGCCCAGAAGCTCAAGAGATCCGGAGAGATTCTGCTGGCTCAATTTCAGAAGGTTCCGGAGGCCGTGAAAGAGCTGGTCAGAGCCGGTCATTACAAAAAAGTGTCCATCTCCCTGGGGGCCGACAAAAAGACCCTTCGTCATGTGGGCTTGCTGGGTGCGGTGCAGCCTGCCGTGCCCGGGCTCAAAGACGTGAAGTTTGAAGGGGAAGATGGGCTGACAATAGAGTTTTCTAACCAACCCGATCCAAACAAAACCAATTTTAATCAAACCAAGGAGGATGACGTGGAAAAAAAAGAGCTGGAAGAAAAACTGGCCGCTGAAGAAAAAGCCAGAAAGGAAGCGGAAGACAGGGCCAAAGCATCAGACGACAAAGCAAAGGCTGCTGAAAAGGAACTGTCTGAATCAAAACAAAAGGCCCGTGAAGGCGAACTTGAAACCCGGATTGACAAGCTGGTGGGCAACAAGATCCTGGCCAAGGACAAGCCCATGGTCAAAAAGATCGCCCTGGCCCTGGGGGACACCGGTGAAGAGATCGAGTTTTCCGATGGCCAGGGGAAAAAAGGACTGGATGAACATCTGTTTGATTTCCTTTCCGGGCTTCCTGACCTGGGCCTGACTACAGAATTCAGTGATCCCGGGAATTCGGATCGGGGTGCCAGTATTGATACCTCGAAAATGATGACCCGGGTTTAACCCAATATTTACCAAAGGAGACAAACGTTATGCATGATGGAGTCATTGCGACCTTAAACGTCCAGGTAAGAACCATAAGAGCCCCGGGACATGACCCTGTTCTTTCCACCATAAAGCTTGCTGCCGATCAGGGAATCTTGAAAGCCGGCTTAATCCTTTCCCGGGATACCAGTGATGAAGGCATTCCCTATACCGACCTTTCCCAGGTTCTTGGAACGGGGACCGGATCCACCAAGAATTACTCCGGAACCATTGCCGGTTCACCCCTGGAACCGGGCAGTATTGTGGTCACGGATGGTGTTGAAACATTCACCGATGATGCCCTTGGCAATTTGATCGGTGATGCCGGCGGTACCGGTACCGCAATCTATAAAAACGGATCTGTGAGTGTGGCTTTTGATGTGGCCGTGACAAACACCACGGAGATCATTGTCACATCAAACAGCGAGGTTGCCGGTGTCCTGGACCGGGATGTGGACACCACAAAATCGGTTGATGGTGTGACCATTATCCATGGAACGGTCAAGGAAGATGAACTGCTGA
This sequence comes from Pseudomonadota bacterium, assembly GCA_018816605.1. Next base: position 217 of record JAHIVS010000242.1, on the reverse strand, counting down.
AAGGCAGCACACCCGTGGCCTGTGTTGCAGCTGATTTCAAGCTGCTTAGAAAAAAAGGCGTCTACCCGGTTTAAGCTTAAGCTTAAGTCATTAAATCAAACCAGAAGGAGATAGATATGTTGCATTCACAAATCCTGGCGCTGTTTGCCTTGACAACCCAAGTCCGGACCTTCCAACAGCTTGACCCCCTTGAAACATCGGTGATGGATATTGTTTT
>JAHIVS010000713.1 GCA_018816605.1 Pseudomonadota bacterium | reverse complement strand
CGTCCGTTCTCCCGGAATTGGCCCATTCCACACCCCGCCGGGCCGGCAAATCATTGAATTCAACCCCTACCCCGATCCTTTCATAAGCAGTCCGGACGATCTCTTTGGTCAGCGCATGGGTCTGCTCATTTGCAATTGCAGAAATGGTTACACTGCGGATTTTTCTGGCATCCTGCTGTGCTAAGGCCGCTGCTTTGGGACATGGTGACATCAAAAGGCCAAGAACCAGTATGGAAATTTTTAAAATTAACATTTTCCACATATTAAACCTATCCGCCATCTTCCAATTGTTTTTAGATGCATCATGGTACAATAAATAGGGATACAAAACAAATCGAATTTACGAAATTAAAAAACCACCAGACCAAACCGATGACACCCCCATGAACCAAAGTCCTTACCTGTTTGAAAAAGACCTGCCCGGCAGAAACGCCACAAGGCCCAGACGGATAATCGCACTGCCGGCACGATGACAAAGGCGGAAGACACCCCGCCGGTAACAGGGCCACCATGGTCAGGCCCTGAAGCGTGCATCCAGCTGGCTGATCCCCAGGCCGCTCTTTTTTTCAACAATGATCTGGGTGGCGATCCGCTCTTTCATGGCCTCCACATGGGAGATCACCCCGATCATTTTTCCCGAGGAATTCAAATTGTCCAGGGCGTCCAGGGCTGTCTCCAGGGTCTGGGTATCCAGAGACCCGAACCCCTCGTCCAAAAACAGGGAATCAATGCTGGTCTGGCTGGAAACCAGATCCGATAGGGCCAGGGCCAGGGCCAGACTCACCAGGAAACTTTCCCCGCCGGACAGGGTCTTGGTGTCCCGGACAATATCGGCCTGCCAGGTGTCCTTCACCTCAAGACTCAAATCCTCCCCTGTTTTCCGGGCCAGCAGGTACCGGCCATGGAGATGGTGGAGCCGTTTGTTGGCAAGATAGAGCAGATGGTCCAGGGTCAGGCCCTGGGCAAAGCGCCGGAATTTATCTCCATCCCTGGACCCGATCAGGCTGGACAGGCATACCCATTGGTCATACCTCTTTTTCTGAAGACCAATGCGGTCAAACAATGCGGCCTGGTTGGCCCGCTTTTCCCGGTCATCCTGGATCCGCTGGAGGATCTCCCCCTGGCGCTTGCCAACGGCCTGGGAATCTGCCTGATTTTTTTCCAGGCCCTGGACGATTTTTTCCAGGGGCAACCGGGTCAAAGGGGATGCGGTCAAGGTTTCCAATTCTTTTTTTGTTTTTTCCGCCAGGGCCCGTGCGCTGTTTTCCGCCTTGTCCAGGGTCTCTTTCAGCAACACAAGCTCGTTCCGGGCCTGGGTGCTGAGCAAGGCGGCCTGGAAGTCTGTCTGGTCTTTGAACCCGCTTTGCCCGAGAAGGTCGACCCACCGGGTTTTGGCCTGTTCTTCTGCCAGAACCAGATCCTTGAGGGTTTTTTCCAGCTCTGCAATGCCTCCCATGACCCGGGTCACGCCCTTCAGTGCCAGATGCTTGTCCGCCTGAACCGTTGCCAGCAAGGACTCTGCCCGGTCCAGCTCCAGGGCCATCCGGCGTCGTTCCCCTTGAATGGATTTTTCCCCAAACAGCTGTCTGCGCTGATCCGACAGACCTGAGACCCGGGTTTGTTCCTGGAGGAACGTTTCGTCCACCTGGATTTTCTGATCCAGAACCAGGCTTTTTTCCTTTTCAAGGAGCGCCAGATCCCCTTTGATCCGGTCCAGTTGCTTTTGGGCTGCCTGGCTCTGGTCCCGGGCTTTTTTCCAGGCACCCCGGAAGTGTTGATGCCGGACAAGCCAGGCGGCCTGGCTGTCCAAATCCGGCAGGCAATTGTCCAGGCCCGTGATCTTTGTTTCCAGCTTTTCTTCCAGCGACCGCACTTCCTCTGCGAGCTCTGCCCGGGCCGCATGCATCTCCGAAGTATTGCGGGCCAGGGTTTCCTGTTGTTTTCTGCCCATTTCCATCAGATGGCGGGTCTGGGTTTCCATTTCCCGGACCTGTTGCAACCGGGTTTCCAGCAAGGAGGTTTTGTTCTTGATTTTGTCCAGACGGCCGAGCAGTTCCCGGGTGTCACGGGTGCGGGTTTCTTCCCTGTTCAGCCAGGTTTTAATCTCTTGCACATGGGTCAGCTTCAGGGCAATGTTCAGTTTTTGGCAAATAGCGGCCCAGGAATGGCCGCAGGCATCCAGAATCGTTTCAAGGCGTTCCATCTGCTGGCCGGCCGCAGCCAGCCGGGTTTCGGTGCGGGCCACTTCCTGGCCGGTCTTTTCCATGTCCCGGATCAAAGCTGTCAGCTCTTTTTCCTGGTTTGATTTCCTGGCCCGGGTGTCGGAAATATCCAGGCCTTTGTAGGTTTCTATGGCCGGGTGTTCCGTGGCCCCGCACAAGGGGCAAGGATCTCCCTTTACCAGCCGGTCCCTGTGCCGGGCGAGACTCACAATTTTTTCTTCCTGGGCCAGGAGGGTGTCCAGGTCTGCCACCTGGGTTTTGGCCCTGTCCCGGGCCACGGAAAGGTCTGCAAGTGTTCGGCTTTGTGTGTCCAGGGCAATGGCATCCTTTTTTGATGCCATTTCAAGTTCAGCCTTATGGGACCGTGTTGTTTCAAACTGCTGGGAGATCTCCATGAGCTTTGCCTGCAACGGAATGGCGTCCACCATGCGTTCATATTCATCCTGGCGGCTTGCCCGGGTGTCATCGCCCAGAATGGCCGCCGTTTCCAGGGCCAGCACTTCCAGCCGCTCTGTCAGGTTCTTTTTTTTTGCCTGAAGCTCTTCCATTGTTCGAACAAATGTGACGGCCTGGTGTTTTGCCGCAAGGCGTTGGGCCTGATTTGCCTGGTCCTTGGCCCCCAGTGCGGCCAGGCGCTTTGCCAGGACGGACCGCTGGTCAAACAGGGCCTCAATCACGGGAAGGCCTTCCCCGAGAAATTCATGGGTCTTGTGATCCGCCAGATAGGCCATGGATGTTTCCAGGGCAGCCAGGGCCTGTTTTTGCAAGTTAGTCTGGGCCTGGGAGTGTTTCCTGATTGCTTCCAGACGGCCGGCAAGTTCTGCCTGCTGCTTTTCCAGAGCCGCTGCCTGTTCTTTGTGGCCCAGGATCAGATTGTCCAGGGGCAGCACTTTCTCGGTGATAAGCGTCTCTGTCTTGTGAATCTCTTTTTTCAGGGTCTGGAGGATATTCTGGCTGTTCTTTTCTTTTTCCTCTGCTGCGGCCAGAAGCGCTTTTTGGGGAACAAGGTCTGCCCTGAGCCGTTCAAGGTTGCAGGCCCGGTCTTTGGTTTGTTGTGCGGCCTGTTCAATGGCGTCAAAGCCCGGCTTGATCTCCAGAGCCGGCAGGCAGGCGGCCAGAAGGTCCAGTTTCTCCTGGTTTTTTTTCCTTTCTGCCAGGGCCTTTTCAATGGCAGCATCAGCCTTGAGGCGTTCTTGTTCCAGGGCGGCTTTCCT
>JAHIVS010000241.1 GCA_018816605.1 Pseudomonadota bacterium | reverse complement strand
TGCGGGGCGCCATCCGGGTGGCAAGTCTGATGAAACTGCCCATTATCTATGTATTTACCCATGACTCGGTGGCCGTGGGTGAAGATGGTCCCACCCACCAGCCCGTGGAACATCTGGCATCCCTGCGAGCCATTCCCGGCCTTACCGTGATCCGGCCGGCAGATGCCAATGAAACCGCCTATGCCTGGAAACAGGCCCTGGTCACCCTAGATTCTCCCACCGCCCTGATCCTGAGTCGCCAGAAGCTGCCCACCCTGGATGTGTCCCACAGGGATGGAGAGTTCAATTATGGCGCCTATACCGTCAAAGATCCGGGCAAAAAACCAGACCTGCTGCTCCTGGCATCCGGATCCGAGGTGCATATCTGTTTGGAAGCGGCCCAAATTCTGGAAAAGGAGCACAAAATTACGGCCTCGGTTGTATCCATGCCCTCCTGGGAGCTGTTTGAACGAGCACCGGCCCCATACAAAGAAAGAATTCTGCCAACCGAAGTGACCAAAAGACTGGCGGTTGAAGCCGGGATCAGCATGGGATGGCACAAATATGTGGGAATAAACGGCAAGATCATCGGTATTGATGGATATGGTGCCTCTGCACCCGGCGGAACCGTGCTCAAGGAGTATGGGTTCTCCCCTGAAAACATCGTAAACACTGCCCTGGATCTTATAAAAGAATAAGTATGCATTGAATCCACCATGAAGAACATGAAGCTGCAGGAAGAGAACGATCTTCGTGTGCTTCATGCCCTTCATGGTGAAACCCCTTTTCATTTTTACAAAAGGAGGCAATTATGCAGATTTCCGTAAAAACCAGTGCCCGAACCCAGATGATCGACATCACCTCAAAGGTGCGTCGCGTGGTGGAAGCCTCCAAGATCCAGAACGGTCTGGTCCATGTTTGCTCCCTGCACACAACAGCAGCCATCACCATCAATGAGAATGCCGATCCGGCCGTTGAAACGGATATCTTAAACACCATCAACCGGGTGATTCCCTGGGATGATCATTTCACGCACATGGAAGGCAATTCCGCCGCCCACATCAAGGTCAGTCTATTCGGCCCTTCGGAGATGATTCCCCTTGAAAACGGCTCGCTTGTCCTGGGCACCTGGCAGGGAATCTTTTTCTGCGAATTTGACGGTCCGAGAAGTCGGCGGGTTAATATAAAAATTCTGGCCGATGCCTGACCCTAAGGAGCCACCGATCTTACAAATCTTGTTGTAACAGGGTCTTCATCTCCAAAGGAATCATCTCCGAGGTGATGATAATGGGGGACGAGGATTGGCAATCGGGAAGACACGCCTGGAAAGAAAGCCAAAAGGCATGCAGCCCCAGACGGTGGTAATTACAATTATCCTTTAAAAACTGAATGGAACGCAAAGACCCGTAACGGTCATCTCCTGTGATGGGGTGACCGGCAAGCTTTGCATGGCGCCGTATCTGGTGCTTGCGTCCGGTGAACAGTTCAATTTCCAGAAGGGCATAGTGGGGACTTTGTTCAAGGAGCTTATATTGGGTAATGGCCGTAACTTTTTTCCCTTTTCCGGCCGGATGGTTTCTTCCCCCGGCCTCCTTGGACAAAGGGGTCTCCCAGACAGACACGGTTTCTTTCTCCATGTCAAAGGTGCCATGGACCAGGGCCAGATATTTTTTTTGAACCTCCCCTTTTGCAAACAATGCGGATAAATGGGTGATCATGTCGGGGGTTGTTGCCAGCAGCAACAGGCCACTGGTCTCCTTGTCCAGACGATGAACCGGCTGGAGCAGGGATCGGCTCGCCCCGGGGGGAAAAAGCTGTTCGGCCAGAAGGGACACAATATCATACCCCGGCTCATTGTGAACACTGATGCCGGCGGGTTTTTCAATACACAGCCACCCTTCCCCCCTGGCAACTACCTGAATATTTTCCATTCTATTAAATTAGCCCAGTTCAAATGAGGTTATCCCGAAGACCTTTTCCATGGGAATTTTCGGAAATTTGCCGGTATACATTCGTGCGGTTTCAAATACAGGGGTCATGCCATGGTGTTCCACCAGAGCAATGGCATGTGGATTGTTTTGGGGGATATCAAGGAAGAGGAGATCGTGATTCGCCACCCCTGATTTCAAGGCCAGAAACAATGCATCGGCCTGTTCCGGGGTATCGGCAAACAAGGGACCGATCTTGTATCCCTCCCGGCATTGTCTGATCATGCCGTATCCTTTAAGGTCTCCTTCCTGGAGAATCCCAAGGGCATAGGCCTGGGGCTGACAAATCCAGGATGCCATGAACCGTTTCCGATCTTCAGGGA
>JAHIVS010000240.1 GCA_018816605.1 Pseudomonadota bacterium | reverse complement strand
GCTCATAGCCCGATGCACTGACAATCATGGATTTAGATACAAATCCGGAGAAAAACGGAAATGCCGAGATGGAGAGCGCCCCGACCATGCAAAACACACAGGTTAAGGGCATTGTTTTATAAAGCCCGCCAAGCTCGGTACACTTTATTTTTCCGGTCATTTGGAGAACAGAGCCTGCAGCCATAAACAAAAGGGCCTTATAAATAATGTGGCAGAATGCATGGGCAACGGCACCATTCAAGGCAAGTTCCGTCCCGATCCCGACACCGACCAGCATAAACCCGACCTGGTTCATAAGACTATAGGACAATACCCTTCGGATATCATTTTCAAGAACCGCATAAAAAATAGGTAAGGATACCATCAAAGCGCCGATAACAATTAAGATATCAGCCCCGGGGAAAGTTCGTATCAAAAGGTAGACAGCCGATTTTGTGGTAAATGCACTTAAAAAAACTGTACTTGTGGGCGTCCCGTTCGGATACGCATCGGGCAGCCATGAATGAAGGGGAATGGCAGCAGCATTCAAAGCAATACCGATAAAAATCAGGTAGGATTCAATCCCGGTGAGCCCGATATAATCAAAGGCAATGGTTCCGGATTTCTGGACATAGAGCACAATCCCGGCCAATAGGAAAAGGCCGCCAATCAAATGGACCAGAATATACCGAAACCCTGCTTGTCTTGATTCTCTGGTTCTGGATGCGATGATAAGGAAGGTGGAACTGACAGCCATTATTTCCCAAAAAAGATACAGGGATAAAAAGTCTCCTGCCAGGACGACACCCAAAGTTGAACCGGCATAAACAAGCCCTGCCACGTGCTGGAGGTTGTCTTTCACCTGTAGGGCAAACAACACCCCCAGAAACGTCATTATGGTAAAGACATAGGCAAATATCAGGGATAATTTGTCGACCCGTCCCATTATCAGCTCGTACCCCCAGAATTCAACAATCCAGGTGTTACCCAAAGAAAGGTTTAATAAGGTAATAAATACCACAACCGGTAAAGCCAGCATATAGGCAGCTTTTGTCTTGCCCCCTAAAAATGGTATCAGAATTGCCCCGATTACAAGTATTAATGCAGGGGGCAGCAGGTTATTGATCATAATAATCCTCTTTGCGCATGATGATTTTTCTTAGAATCTTGGCAACAAATATCAATAGGACATAGGAAATAAACCCGTAAACAGCATAAAACCCATAAAAATGCGCAACTGAAAACTCGCCGTGCATGTCCACAAAAGCTTCTGCAATCAATACCACTACAAGGGCCACAAAAAACGCCTTGCGAAGCCGCTTGACATTTTCTGGGTTATCAAAAATGGTTAGTTCTTTTTTCATGAATTTTCCTTAGCTCCTTGAATTTTTAATCAGGAAGCGGGTTACACATGTGAAAAAATATAAATAAAATAAATCACTGCCAAACAGATGATGATGTGAAATGCCTTTCTGAATCCAGGGACCTCATCATGGACCAGGATTTCAAATTCTTCACCTTTGAATTTTTTCTTTTTTATTCCCATATACCTATTTCCTCGAATTTATTCACAAATTTTATGAAAGGCCTAAACCAACCTTTATCAGGTTAACGAAAACCGTCGGATAAAAGAATAAAACAATTGAAATAACTGCTGTAATAATCAACGGGATGAGAAGACAATAATTTGCTTCCTGGATTTTTACCGTGCCGTTTTCGTCCTCTTCTTCGCTCTTACCAAAAAAACCTTTGTACACAATGGGTAAAAAATAGAATGCATTGAGAAATGATGACACCAACAGCACAACCATGAAAATTGTCTGCTGGGCTTCAAGGGTTCCTAAAATCAAGTTCCATTTACTATAAAATCCACCGGTTGGCGGAAGCCCGATTACACCCAATGCACCGATAAAAAAGGCAGCAAATGTAAAGGGCATTTTTTTGCCCAGACCGCTCATCTGACTGATATATTTCTTGCCCGTAGCCACATAGATGGCGCCTGCACAAAAAAACAGGGTAATCTTGCCAAAGGCATGCATGACAATGTGTATCACCCCGCCAAGAAGGCCCTGGGGCGACAATAGCGCCACACCAAAAATAATATAGGACAATTGACTGATGGTTGAATAGGCCAGCCTTCTTTTCAACTCATCCTGGGAAAGTGCAATACAGGAAGCCAGAAGGATGGTGACCGATGCAATGCTCATCACCACAACGCCCAGGTTAAAATCCGAGAGCAATTCAACACCGAAAATCCCTGTGACCACCCTGACAATGGAAAAGACACCCACCTTTACAACCGCCACGGCATGCAGCAGGGCACTGACCGGAGTGGGGGCCACCATTGCGGCCGGAAGCCAGGTATGAAAAGGCATGATCCCGGCCTTTGCAAATCCGAACACAAACATCAGGAGCAATACCGTTGCTGCCGGTTTGGACAATTGACCGGAAAAAATACCGGCTGTTGAAAATTCCAGGGTTCCGGTCACCTGGTAGCAATAAATCATGGCCGGCAGAACAAGGCCGATGGAGGTCCCCAGAATAAAGGTTAAGTATCTTCGGCCTGAGACCTTTGATTTCTCATCCTGGTGATGGGTCACAAGGGGATAGGTGGCCAGTGATAAAATTTCATAAAAAAGGTACAGGGTAAGCAGGTTGGCAGAAAATGCCACACCGATGGTTGCGGAAATGGCCAGGGCAAAAAAGGAGACAAACCGGGTCTGACCATGCTCCTTTAGCCCTCGCATATACCCGATGGAATAAACAGAAGTTACAATATAAAGGCTGGAAGCCACAATTGCAAAAAGTAACCCAAGTCCGTCCACTCTAAAGGCGATGGCGGCCCCGGGTACAAATTCAAACAGGGTTAACCCTATCTGTTTTCCCCCCAGGATGATGGGCAGCATGGAAAGCACAAGAAGCAGTTTGATGGTTCCTGCAACAAATATCCAGGATTCTCTTACGTTGGGTTTGACCGACGAAGAGACCAGAATCGGAATAACAAGAAGGGAAACCAGGACTGCCAGAAGCGGTTTAATTGATGTAATGATGTCCATTTATAG
>JAHIVS010000239.1 GCA_018816605.1 Pseudomonadota bacterium | reverse complement strand
GCGCTTGATTTTTGGAAAAGCCTTGGGACAGAACATAAGATTATGCCCGAAGGGACCATTGAGTGGGGCACATTGAGAACCGACTTCCTGGAGCAGAAAACAGCCATGATGTGGCACAGCACCGGGAACCTGACCGCTGTGAAAGATAATGCCTCCTTTGATTTCGGCGTGGCCATGCTGCCGGCGAAAAAAGAACGGGGAACCCCCACCGGCGGCGGCAATTTCTTTATTTTCAAAAAGACGACTCCCGAAGAAAGAGCGGCGGCGGTCAAATTTATCAAATGGATGACACAGCCGGTACGGACCGCCCAATGGAGTATTGGAACCGGTTATCTTGGCATCCGGCCCGACGCCTATGAGACCGAGGAGCTGAAAGCCTATGTCGAAAGTTTTTCAGCAGCAGCCGTTGCCCGGGATCAGCTCAAGTATGCCACTGCAGAACTGTCGGTCCATGAAAACGGCAAGGTCTACAAGATTCTCAACGATGCCATCCAGGCGGCTTTAACCGGTGCAAAAACACCTGAAAATGCGTTAAAGGATGCCCAGAAACAGGCAGAACGTATCCTGAAACGCTATCGTTAATCAAACACCGGGGCAGGGAGAGGCTCCCTGCCCCGGATAAAAGGAAAACCGATCCATGAAATTCTGGGAATCCGGAATAGAAAAAACCATTGAGACCGGCGGGGCGTGGCTGCTGGGAGCCGTATGGCTGCTCCCTGTAGTCTTTGCCTTTTGGAGCGCCTTCCATCCGGCCGAATTTTCAACCAGCTTTGATCTGTTTGCACCCCTGACAACGGAGAATTTTGTCAGAGCCTGGTCCTATGCGCCCTTTCCCCGGTACCTGCTCAACACCTTTGTCCTTGTCACCCTGATTCTGGCCGCACAATTTGTTCTGTGCACCCTGGCGGCATACGGGTTTGCCCGGTTTGAATTTTTCGGTAAAAATGTGGTATTTGCCTTGGTCCTGTTGCAGTTGATGATCATGCCCGAGGTCCTTTTGGTCGAAAATTACCGGACCATCAGCAATCTGGGGCTCCTGGATACCATCCCGGCCATTGGACTGCCATACATGGCCAGTGCCTTTGGTATTTTTCTCCTGCGCCAGGCCTTTAAAACCATCCCCAATGAATTGGTGGAAGCCGCCCAGGTGGAAGGGGTTTCCAGCATCGGTATCCTCTGGAAAGTCTATGTTCCCCTTGCCCGATCCACCTATATTGCCTACGGGCTTGTGTCCGTGAGCTACCATTGGAATAATTTTTTATGGCCCCTGGTCATCACAAGTTCGGTCAACAGCAGGCCTCTGACGGTGGGGCTGGCCATTTTCGGCGCACCTGAATCCGGGGTGGACTGGTCGATCATTACGGCGGCCACGGTCATGACAATGGCCCCTCTGCTGGTGGCCTTTATCCTTTTTCAGCGCCAGTTTGTACAATCCTTTATGCATTCGGGCATTAAATAACCTTAACCCACAACAGACCTGTAAAGATAACCAATGTCAACCATACTTCTAAAAGATGTCTGCAAAAGCTGGGGCAGAGTCCAGGCCCTAAGCCAGATCAATTTTGAATGCGAGGACGGAAAGATTCTCGTTTTGCTGGGGCCTTCGGGCTGCGGTAAATCCACCACCCTGCGCCTGATTGCCGGACTGGAACTGCCGACGTCCGGGAAAATTGAAATCGGAGGCATGGATGTGTCCAATCTTCCGCCGGTGAAACGAAAGATCTCCATGGTATTTCAAAATTATGCCCTGTTCCCCCATTTGAGCGTGGCGGAAAATATTCTCTTTGGTCTCAAGGCGCGCAGGGTGCCCAAAATCGATCAGAAAAAACGGCTGAAAAATGCGGCAGACCTTCTGGGCCTTACAGACCTCCTGGAACGTAGGCCGGCCCAGCTGTCCGGTGGCCAGCGCCAGCGGGTGGCCCTGGGCAGGTCGATTGTGGCCCAGGTTTCGGTCTGCCTCATGGATGAGCCCCTCTCCAACCTGGATGCCAAACTGAGACAGGAGATGCGTCAGGAGATCCGCACCCTTCAGCAACGCCTCAAAATGACCATGATCTATGTGACCCATGACCAGGTGGAGGCCATGACCATTGCAGACAAGATCATTTTGATGAAAGACGGGGGCATTGAACAACACGGAACACCGGAAGAGCTTTATAACCGTCCGGCCACCGCTTTTACCGGAAGCTTTATCGGCAATCCGCCCATGAACATCCTGACCCTGGATACCCAGATCACGGAACGATTTTCAGCCCTGCTCCCTTCAAGGGAGTCACTGGGGTCCTTGTCGATGGGCATCAGGCCGGAAAACATAGAAATATCAGCAGATTCTGGGATAGAGGCACAGATTGAGGCCATTGAATATCTGGGGGCCGACACCCTGATCGTCTGCCGGTCAGGCGAGCAGGCCATTACCCTGACCGTCAAAGGGAAAGCAACCCTTTCGCCGGGTGACCCCCTAAACCTTATGTGGAAACCCGAACATATTCATCTGTTTGACACCAAGAGCGGCAAGCGGATACCGGATTTCCCAGGAGAAATACGCCCATGAAACCCGGATTTCAAAGTGGATACCGGAATCATATTAACGGCTGGCTTCTGGTGCTGCCCGCGGTTTTCATGATCAGCCTTTTTACTCATTTTCCCATTGTTTCCAACATTTTCCACAGCCTGTTCTCCATGGGAACCGCCACCCGTCCGTCCGTGTTTATCGGACTGGAAAACTACGCCTTTCTCATGGATGATAACATCTTCTGGAAGGTTCTTTCCAATAATCTGATTTATTCCATGTGCACGGTTCCCTTGAGCATCGCCATGGCCCTGGGCATGGCCCTTCTGATCAATCGGAATATCAAAGGGCGCTCTCTGGTGCGGATGTCTTTTTTTACCCCCACGGTGCTGCCCATGATCGCTGTTGCCAATATCTGGCT
>JAHIVS010000238.1 GCA_018816605.1 Pseudomonadota bacterium | reverse complement strand
GGATTATAAACTGCCCCTGGCCTGCGACATGCCCCCCATCCATTCGATCATGGTGGAATCGGTGGACCCAAAAGGTCCCTATGGAGCAAAGGAAGCGGCCATGTCCATTGCCATGTCGGCCGCCCAGGCCTATGCGGCCGCCGTGAGCAATGCCGTGGGGGTGTACATGGATTCGTTTCCCTTGACCCCGGACAAGATTCTGGCCGCCATCCGGTCAAAAAAGACAGAATCACCATGAAGATCATGAAGATCATGAAGGACATGAAGAAAGAATTTCCAAAAATCTCCAACCGTGTCATCGGGTGTGCCATTGAAGTTCATAGAACTCTGGGCCCCGGATTATTGGAGTCCGCGTATCAACAATGCTTGGCCCATGAATTAAAACTAAATGGCCTTAGCGTTCAATTGGAGGTTCCATTGCCGGTTAAATATAAAGAGATTCAATTGGACTGCGGATACCGTGTTGATCTGATGGTGGAGAACCAAATTATCATTGAACTAAAAAGTGTTGATACTCTCAAGGCAATACACGAAGCTCAGTTGTTAACTTACATGAAATTGGCAAACATTAATCAGGGTTTTTTAATTAATTTTAATGTAAAATTATTAAAACAGGGTCTTAAGAGTTTTGTTTTATAAATATGCCGAAAGCGGTTTATACTTCATGCTCTTCATGCCCTTCATGGTGGAAAAAAAGGAAAAAAAATGACAGAAACAAGAATAGCCCGGATTTTCCAGGAGATGCCCCTGCCCATCAAGGAACTGGTCATTGCCATAAAGGGGGCCGGAGAAATGGCCACGGGGATTGCCTGCCGGCTTTTCCAGGCAAATTTTAAACACATTTTCATGGTGGAGATTGAAAATCCCATGGCGGTTCGCCGGAGGGTCAGTTTCTGTGAAGCCATCCATGACGGGACCATTGAGGTGGAAGGGGTGCGGGCAACGAGGGTGCTGGACATGAATGAAATACCTCGTGTATGGGAGAACCATTGCATCCCCGTCCTGGTGGACCCTGACTGGAGGTCCATAAAAACCATACGTCCCCAGGTGGTGGTGGATGCCATTATTGCCAAAAAAAACCTGGGAACACGGAAAGCGGAGGCCCCTTTGGTAATCGGGCTGGGGCCCGGATTTGAGGCCGGCCTGGATGTGCACCGGGTGATTGAAACCCTTCGGGGCCACAACCTTGGCCGGATAATTGACAAAGGCTGCCCCGCACCCAACACCGGCATCCCCGGACCCATCGGAGGCTATACCAGTGAAAGGGTTCTTCGGGCACCATGTTTGGGCACCTTTACCGCCGTCATCCCCATTGGCGCCATGGTGAAAAAGAACGAAATCATCGGCCATGTGGGCAACCAGCCGGTCATTGCAACGATAGACGGGATTCTCAGGGGATTGATACGAGATAACACCCGGGTGAAAGCGGGATTAAAAATCGGGGATATCGACCCCAGGGGAAACAGGGAGTATTTAACCTCCATATCGGAAAAAGCACGGGCCATTGGCGGCGGTGTGCTGGAGGCTATTTTACGGGAATACAATCACTAATTAAGAGGGAATCTCTATGTTAACAAAAGCGTTTATCCCATATCAAGGATACTATAGCTCCCCCTTTGCCCGTTGGCAGGGAAGCTTTGCAAATGAACATTCCATAACTCTTGGCTCCCAAACCGCCCGGAACTGGCTGAAAACAAAACAGATCAACCCGGAACGCTTTGATTATCTGATTCTCGGGGCCACCGTGGGCCAGCCCCACCTGTTTTACGGCGGGCCCTGGGCCGCGGCCCTGATCGGAGCTGAAAACATACCCGGGATGCTGATCAGCCAGGCCTGCTCCACCTCGACCACGGTTCTTTTCCAGGCGGCCATGGGCATAGAAACCGGACTGTATCAGAATGTGTTTACCCTGATGACCGACCGGTGTTCCAACGGTCCCCACACCATCTGGCCCAACCCCCAAGGCCCCGGCGGCCAGGTTATTTCGGAAAACTGGGTCATGGACCAGTTCAACAATGATCCCTGGGCCAAAAACCCCATGATCCAGACGGCGGAAAACGTGGCAAAAGAAACCGGGGTTACCCGGGAAGAATGCGATGCCGTTGCCCTTCGCAGGGCTGAACAATATGCAGACAGTTTGGCCTTTGACCGGGAATTTCAGCGACGCTACATGTTCCCGGTCCAGATTGTTGTTTCAAAAAAGCAGACCCTTACGGTTGAAGCCGATGAAGGAGTCATGCCCACCACACGAGAGGGGCTTGAACGCTTAAGACCGGTATTGCCCGACGGGGTCCACACCTTTGGCTCCCAGACCCACCCGGCCGACGGCAACTGCGGCATTATCGTCACCACCAAAGAAAAATCCGCCCAATTAAGCCGTGATTCATCAAAGGATGCCCGGATCATCTCCTATGGATTTTCCCGGGCCAAGAAAGGGTTCATGGCCATGGCCGTGGTGCCGGCGGCTCAAATGGCCCTGGACCGGGCCGGGATTTCCATGGCCGAGGTAAAGGTGATCAAGACCCACAATCCCTTTGCCGCCAATGACATTTACCTGGCCTCCCAGATGAAGATCGATGTGAACCAGTTTAATAATTTCGGATCTTCCCTGGTATTTGGCCATCCCCAGGCCCCCACGGCCGGACGGCTGATCATCGAGGGAATTGAAGAACTTTCCGACCGAGGCGGCGGGTATCTGCTGTTCACCGGGTGTGCTGCAGGGGATACCGGAGCAGCCCTAATTCTAAAAATAGGACACTGAAAATCGAATAAATTAGCGCGCAAGCTGTTAGCCATTAGCTGTTAACTAAAACCTAATAGCTAACAGCTAAATGCAAATTCCTAAACTATGAACTTAAGATAAACAACTAAAAAGAAAAACGATTAAGGAGAAAAAATATGCGGGCATTGATCATCGGCGGCGTCGGCGGTATGGGTCAGGGAGTTGCAAGGGATCTGATTAAACAGGAACAGGTCACCCAGGTGATCCTGGCCGACCTGTATCCGGATCCGGACAGACTTTCCAAGAAATTGAGGGAAAGTGAAAAAACAAGTCTGATCCGGCTGGATGTCAATGACCATGACGCCATGGTGACGGCATTCAAAGCGGTCAGTGTGGTCATCAACACGGCCGGTCCCTTTTATAAAACAGCCGTGCCCGTGGCAAGAGCGGCTGTTGAGGCAAAGGTGAATTATATTGATATCTGTGACGATTATGAAGGCACCCAGATTCTGTTTGACTCGGAAATC
>JAHIVS010000237.1 GCA_018816605.1 Pseudomonadota bacterium | reverse complement strand
CCTTTGGTGGTTTTTGCCATCTATGCTTCCTGGGGAAGGGGTTGGCCGGATCTTGGGGCCATGGCGATGGCAGCAACCGGGCAGTCGTCGGCGCAGAATCCGCACCCCATGCAGACGGCCTCGTCGGGCAGATAGGGGAAAACATGCCGGTTCCCGACCCGCTGCATGTTGGCCGAAAGGGCGCCGGCCGGGCAGGAATCCAGACAGATACCGCAGGACATGCAGGTGTCCAGGTTAAAAAAGGGCTTTTCCCAGTTCTTTTTTGGCACCTTCCGGGCGACCAGCCCGAAACTGTCCTCCACCGCCCTGGCCGGGCAGATCCTGCCGCAGGCCCCGCATTCGATGCAGGCGATTCCGTCAATTGTATGAAGCTGTTTTTTTTCGCCCGTAACCGCCTGGGAAGGGCAGACGGTCTTGCAGTTTTCACATCCGACACATGAATCTAATATGGAATAGGCCATAATTTGTTTCTCCTCAAAAAAAGTTCAGGCAATGGATGCAAGTTTGTCAATATGGTTTTGGGTTGGAATGCCGGTTTCCCTGTCCCATTCAAATAGCTCCCAATAATCTTTCATCAGGGAATCGATGTCAACGGTTCGGCCCTTGTTGGCCCCCTTTGTCTGGGGAGGCAGACCCAGGAGCCGGTCTTTGACGCGGCTGTCCCTGGGGTTAAGGCCGTGGCGGACATTGAAGGCCTGTTTCAGGGTCTGGATATTGGTGCCGATCTCCATGTACTGCTCCGGGGTAAACTGCCAGCCCGTGGCTGCATTGAGCCAGTCAAAAACCGGGGTCCGCCGGATGCCGAGAAAGCCTCCGAACAGACAGGCCCCTGCCCCGTTCATCACATTCATATACTGGGAGTTGGCTTTGCCGATCCGGGCGTGTTTGATATTTTTCTTGTACTTGCTGCTTTTCAAATAGACAGGTCCCATTTTCGGGACCCCTTTTACCCGTTTCCACAGCTGGTACATTTCATAGTAAAGGCCGGCCCCGTTGGTATGGCGGCCCGGTGCCGGGTCCACACTATAATGGAGGGCAAACCCCGGGTCATTCCTGGAATCGTGCATGGCCGGCTCTTGGCCCCCGGCATGGATGGCGATTTTGTCGGCGCCTTTGCCGATACGTTCAGCCGCCTTTTTTACCCCGTCTGCCAGAATATCGCCGATCCCGTCCCGTGTGATCATTTTTTCAATGAGAAATTCAATGGCTGCCGGGTCTCCCCATTTGAGTTCAACACCCATGGTGTCCTTTGTGGTGAGGATGCCGCGTTCAAAACATTCCAGTGCAAAGGCCACGGTATGGCCGGCGGAGATACTGTCCATCCCGGCCCGGTTGAGCAGCTCGTTGAGATAAAATATCGAATCCATATCCTTGTTCATGACAAACCCCCCCAAAGACAGGACGGTTTCATATTCAGGCTTGTGGGTTTCGGAAAATTTCCCCTGTGTTTTACAGATGCCGCCGCATCCCAAGGGGCAGGAGTAGCAATGGAATTTTTCTGTTTCCCTGCGGGTAAAAACATCGGGATTGGAACTGCGGCTCTTGAAAAATCCCCAGTCCGAACTGGACCCGTTCCAGTTTTTAATGGGAGAATCCCCCATTTCCACCGACATCTGGTTCATGGAGACCGTGCCCCATTTGCGCAGAAGAATTTTATAAAGAAGCCCGTCCTGGGTCAGAACAGCCGGCATGATCCGCATGAGGGCCCCGATGGGGGCGGTGAGAAAACCCGGCACAAAGGGAGGCTGGAACTGGACCCACCGGTTGCAGATTCGACTTAGCCGTTTGATCTCTTCCTTGTTATGGGCAAAAATTCTTCGGGTTCCTGCCAGCACAAGGGCTTTCAGCTTTTTGGACCCCATGACGGCTCCCAGGCCGGACCGGGCAGCCATGCGGCCCTTGTCCGTTGAAATGCCGGAAATCAGGGAGCGGTTTTCTCCGGATTGACCGATGCAGGCCACCCGCCCTTTTTTGTTCCCAAGGTTTTTTAAAAGATGGGTTTCCGTTTCCACGGCATCCATGCCCCAGAGGTCTGTGGCATCCCGCAATTCCATGGTGGTGTCATCCACATACAGGTAGACCGGGGTGTCGCTTGCGCCTGAAAAAAAGATGCCGTCAACACCGCAGCGTTTGATGGCCGGTGAAAAATTGCCCCCGCAATTGGCTTCGCCCCAGCCCTGGGTCAAAGGGGATTTGCCCACCACCATCCACCGGCCCGTAAAAAGGGAACCGGTTCCCGTGAGAAGGCCTGAGACAAAGCCCAGAAGATTGTCCGGCCCCAGGGGATCGGCACCTGCCGGGATTCTGTGGTAGAGCTGGTGGGCGGCAAGCCCCATGCCCGATAAAAAAGACTCATAGACAACCGGAGAGATGGTTTCAATCCGGATCTTGCCTGTGGACAGGTCCACATTCATGATTTTTCCCATATACCCCTTGTTCTTTGTGCTCATCTTTGGTTTTCCTTATCCTGATTATCGTTTGGATCCGCTTGTTCGGGTGTTGAGGGGGATGCCTTCCCAGGCCGCCTGAATGACCCTGAGGCAGTCGTCATAATCCATCTCTTCCGGGTTGTAAAACAGGGTGCCGTCTCCCAGGGCGGTCCGTGCAATTTGGGGCAGCTGATTTTCCGGAACCAGCTGATTGCCCGTCCTGTCCTTGATCTCTTTAAAACAGACGGCATGGGCACCGCCGGTGGCCTGGTTCAGATCCCGGTTCAGTTGCCGGATATACGCAATGGCTGCAGCAGCCCTGTCGTTTTCGGGGGTGCGGGTATACCGGTCCGGCCCGGCCAGGGGAAGCAGCAGGTCTGCGATCCGTTCTTCCACTTTATGGAAATTGTATTCCAGGCCATAGGGCAAAAGGATAGCCATGCAGGCGCCATGGGGAACGTGGCAGACCGATCCCACCGAATGTCCCAGGGCGTGAACCATGCCCACGGTGGCGTTGGAAAAGGCAATTCCGGCCAGGGTGGCAGCCGTTGCCAGGGCAAGGCGGCTCTCCTTGTCCCGGGGGGCTTGGATCACCCGGGGAAGGTGATGGCAAATGAGCCCAATGGCTTCTGTGGCATGGGCGTCACTCAAGGGGTTTTTGCTGAGCATGACAAAGGATTCCACGGCATGGGCCATGGCGTCCATGGCAGTGGCGGCAGTGATATGGACGGGAAGGGTCAGCGTCATCCGTGAATCTATGATGGCCGCATCCGGCAGCAGAAAATAGGAGCCGAAAATCATTTTCCGGTTTTTTTCATGGTCGGCAATCACAGCGGCAATGGTGACTTCAGACCCGGTTCCAGCGGTGGTGGGAATCGCAATGAGGGGCTTTAATTTCCGTTTCAGGGCTCCGGCTCCGGTGAACTGCAGGAGATCATCGGATTTTTCCGAGACCAGAATATTGATGCCCTTGGCCGTGTCCAGGACAGATCCGCCGCCGATGGCGATAATGGCATCACAGCCTTTTTCCCGGTAGACCATGGCCAGGCGGTTCACCACCTTGAGGTCTGAATCAGGGGGCACCTCGTCTTCAATGGTTTTAATACAAAGGCTGTCTGCCATGGCCGCGATCAGGATATCCACAAGCCCTGCCGCCCGCACCCCCTTGTCCGTAAGGACCATGGGATTTGAAGCCCCCATGGATACCAGTAGTTCAGGGATTTTCTCAAGTGCATCGTGGCCTGCCACCATGTTCACCCGGCAGCAGAATTCATAATATTCAGGTATATACATTGGGTCCTCCTCTAGGACGGGTTCAGGGGTCGGCCGTCCAGGGCGCAGGTCAGTACGACTTCGGCTTGTTCGGGGGCCATTGCCCGTGAGAGTTCCGGGATGGCAGCCTTGTCCAGACCGGCATCGCCCAGGGTCCGGGGCAGGGTGCCCAGGGAGATTCGATAAAGCGCATTCAGGACTGCCTGGATCTTCTGGATGGCCAGGGCCGGTCGCTGGGCCTCAGGTGTTGCCGCAAACGCATCCGGTCCTGAAAGATGCAATAACAGGGGGCCTGCCTTCTTTTTGCCCATCAGGTCCAGCACCGAAGGAAGGAGGATGGCCATGGCCTGTCCAGGGGTGGCCGTACAATGGTCTGCCACAATACGTCCCATGCCGACACCCGGAAGATGGGCGCAATTGGCCAGTAGAATCCCGGTGATGGCAGAGGCGTGGGCAAGGTTTGCCAGAAGACGTCTGGCACTTTGTTTGTCCAGGACGCTGCCCGGGGTCAAAAGATGGGTTGCCAGGGGCATAAAATTTTCCATGATCAGCCCGATGCCGGTGGCGGCATAGGCCCGTGCCGGTGGATTGTCTGTCAGGGCGTGGGCTTGGCAGCAGACGGACAGGCAGGTCAGTGCGGCGTCCACAAGGGGGAGGCCATGGCTTTTTGTCAGTGTTTTCGGATCAACCAGGACCAGGTCCGGCATCAGAAAGGCAGATGTAAATGTCTGACCGTCAAATTGGGCCTGGTTGCAGGTTTCCATGCCGGTTCCCATGCCCGTGGGGATATAGACAAAAGGGTTCAGGGGACGGGTGATGGGGGTGTCTATCGCCTTTAGGCAGTCCGGGCCCAGGGTGACGGCCATGTTCAGGGCCTTGGCCAGGTTCACCATGTTTCCAGTGCCAAGGGCGATGATCCCATCAAATCCTTTATCCCCATAGAGGTGATACAACTCCTTGAGCATCCCGCGCTCCTGGCCGGCATGTGTGTTTGGGTCATTGTCCGTGGGAGGACAGATTCCCAAGGTCATGCCCGATTCCTTAAAGGCCCGGGCCAAGGGCTTGGTGCACCCTGCAAGCTGGGCCTCCTTGTCCAGAAGGACCAACGGTTTATGACAGCCCATGGCCGACAGGTCAAAGGGCAGATGCGCCAGGGCGTTCAGGCCGAACAGGGTTTTGCAGGGGCAGAAAAAGGTGAAATTTTCTGTGTTCATCTCCAGCCTTCCTCCTTTTTAGATTCCAATGAGGGTTCTGATCAGGATCAGGGACCGATCAAGGGTGTGGCGTTTCAGGGACCATTTTGGATATCGTTTGATGGCCAGTCTGGCAATAAATTTTGGCAGCAGGTACACCTGGACAATATCCAGGATTCGAACTGCGGCACAGGCCTGGGGAACGTCCCCGCTGACAATCATGCGATCCCGGGAATTGGCAGTGGGGGTGCTTTCCCTGAAGGTAAACAGCACAAAGAGATGTTCCATGCTTTTTAAGGTCATCTCAAGGTCCACGGGGTGTTTTGAAAGATCGCCTCCCAAATAGGCGACCTTACCCCTGTCATCCTTTCCCACCACCATATAGGGGCCGTTGGGGAAGGCGCCCAGGGAGAATGTGTAATTGGGCGGCATGCGCTCAAATTCTTTTTTGACCTGGTGGTCCACCCGGGCTGCCGCCTGGATGGCCCTTCCCACAAACCAGAGCATGGTGCCAAGGTAGATCCGCTGGAGCGGTTTCCGACCGGGTTTGATTTCAACGAACGTTTCCATGACCCTTTCCTTTTGATAAAGACCCGTTCTTTTTCTATAATTTAGTGCGTAGTCGGTCAATCGACCGACTACGCACTATAAGAATATTTTGGGTCTTGTGTCAAGACATTTTCCATGGAATTTCAGCAGATCAAGTTGAAGCCCTTGCTTGGGACTGCCTTCCCCCCATACCTCCTGTCGCCCGGGGAAGCGGTATAGGATAAAACAAGGATCCTTATTTATACAAATTTTTATAAATGTGGTATAAGAAAAACAATTCAAACTACGCAACTTTCGGACTTACGCCTTGGGGGAACGGTTCAGGCTTTTTTTATTGTGCTTTTGATCACTATTTTGGTATCAGACTTAAAAAAAAATGCCATAAAGAAAGCCTGAACCCATATAAAATATGCCAACTCCGAAAGTTGAGTTAAAATATTTAAGGAGTATAAAAAATGAAAATATGTTTTCCGGTTGAATCGGATAATGGTCTGGAGAGTGAAATTTTCGGCCATTTTGGTTCGGCCCCGTTCTTTGTGGTTTTTGATACAACGGACAAAACACCGTACACCATCAACAATCAGGACCTGGGCCATGTGCACGGCATGTGTAATCCCCTCAAAGCCTTGAATGGAAAGCGGGTTGATGCCATTGTTGTTGGCGGTATCGGGGGGGGTGCCATCCATAAGCTGAATGAAATGGGCATCGCGGTTTACAAAGCCTTAAGCGGTACGATTCAAGAAAATATCGGATTCTTTGAACAAAAACAATTGTCTGAAATGACCCTGGACCACGCCTGTGGCGGACATACGGGCGGATGCGGACACTTGTAACCGCTTATGGCCGGCACCTTATCCAGGGATGGCGGCATTTTTTGAAAAGGAAGAACCATGTTAAAAAAAGAAATTCAGGACAACATTGTGATTGCAAGGCTGGCCGATGGCAAAACCAATGCCATTACCCAGGAAACACTGAAACAGCTTAAGGATATCGTTACTGAGGTGAATGAAACCCACATACTCAAAGGGATCATTTTAACAGGCGAGGGCCGCTTCTTTTCAAGCGGTTTCAGCCTGCCCATGTTTTTGAAATTTGAAACCCCGGAAGAGGTGATTTCATTTTTCGCAGACCAGGAAGAGATCCTGATGGACTTTTTTACCTGTAAAAAGCCTGTGGTCTGTGCCATGAACGGTCATTCTGCTGCCATGGGGCTGATTCTGGCCATGGCGTCGGACTACCGGATTGTTAAAAATCATCCGAAGATCAAATTGGGGATGAGCGAGATCAAGATCGGACTGGGCCTTTCCATTGCCCAGTCTGCCGTCATGCGGTTCGGCCTGGACAGCGACAAAAAATTTAGGGATGTCATGTATTTTGGTGAGATGGTGGATGTGACAAGGGCCAGGGAAATGGCAATCGTGGATGAGGTGGTTGAAGATGGGAATCTTATTTCTCGGGCAAAACAGATCATTTCCCTGTGGATTGATACCCCCAACAGACCCTTTATCCAGATCAAACAGGCCCTGAAAGCAGACACGGTCAAACAGATCAAACGGGCGCTCGGGGAAGAGAACTGGAAGGAGACATTGTCCAGGACCCTTTTAAGCCAGGATGTCAAAGCCACCCTGGCATTTGTCCAGGCCACCATGGAAGGGCCCAAAAAATAGCGTTGTCCGGCGGCAGGAAAAAGGATGGCGGCCCGGCTAGGGTTCCTGGTCCTTGAGCCGGGCCGCAATCTGTTTGATCGTGGGTTCAATCTCAAAAAAGGCATCCACAATGACCGGGTCAAAGAGTTTCCCCTTTTCTTCATGGAGAATGGCCATGGCCTTTTCATGGGAAAAGGGGGGCTTGTAGCACCGCTTGCTGATCAATGCATCATAAACATCGGATATGGCCATGATTCTTCCGGCCAGGGGGATGTCGTCCCGGGATAGTCCCCTGGGATATCCCAGGCCGTTCCATTTTTCGTGGTGGGTACCTGCGATCTGGGCCGCCATTTCCAGGTAGTTGCTTCCGGCAACCTTTCCGGAAGCTCTTTGGATGATGGTTTCTCCAAAGGCCGCATGCTGTTTCATCTGAACAAATTCTTCGTCCGTGAGTTGCCCTGGTTTGAGAAGAATCTTATCCGGAATTCCCACCTTGCCGATATCGTGCAATGGGGTGGATAAAAACAGGGTTTTGATATATCTGTCCGACAAAATATCCAAAAAGTGTCCATTGCATCTTAATTGTTCTGCAATGGCCTTTGCATAGTGCTGGGTTCTGACAATATGTTCCCCGGTTTCAGGATCCCTTGTTTCCACCATGCTGACCATGGCTTCCATGGTCAGCTGCTGGGCATCTGCCAATTGCCGGTACCAGATAAAAGCGGCCCTCTTTTCAATGGCAAACCGGGTAAAGGATAAAAAGGAAAACAAGAGAGTCCCTAGTAAAAGGGGTGCGGCAGGTGACAAGAACAGGTTCCAGTGGAAAAATAACAAAAGGCTTGCCCCCAGTATCAGACCCATCCCCGACAGGGTTGCTGAAAATAAAAGCCAGGGGCCGGAAATCCGGAAAAAAAGAGCTGCCAGAAGTATGCCCGTGATGCCGCAGACAAGGGATATGAACAGGGCGCTTTTTTCGGGGCGAATGATGAATCCTGCGGTCTCAATGTTGTCCAGGATCACGGCCGAGATTTCAATGCCGGGAAAGTAGGGGTCAAAAATTGTGTGATGGATGTCATTGAGCCCCGCTGCAGAGGAGCCCACAAGGATGATTTTGTCTTTGATATCAGCAGGGGAAAAGTTTTGGTTTAAAATATCCACGGCAGACACATAGGGATGGGTGCGGGAGGGACCCTTGAATCCAATGGACACAAATCCGTCCCGGGTGATGGGGATGCGGTGGCTGCCAAGGAGAATTTCCGGGCCGAAACCTCCCTTTTCAACCCGGGCCGTGGTAAGGCCAAGGGCTTTCATTAAGACCGCCAGGGAGAGGTGGGGGTAAATTTCATTCTGGAATTCGATGAGCAGAGGGGTCTGGCGCAGCAGACCATCCCCGTCATATTGGTTGTTGATGAAACCGGCGGACTCAAGAAGGGTTTCAATTGAGGGTGTATTGCACAGAATGCCCCGGGCTGTGTGCAGGGACAACAGGTTTTCCGGGTCTGTGATGGTATGGGCAGATTGCCGGCAGACACCCCCAGGGCTTGTGTGGTCAAAATAAAAATATCGGGCTCCCACGGTCCGGGTCTGGTTGAGGATCTGGGCAATAAAGAGATCATTATCGGTCAGGGAGGCCGGCACACGGGTAAAATCAATGGCCAGGTTAAAGTCTTTTTGGAACTGGGTCCTGATGTTTTTCAGGGATGACTGATCCGGTTCCGGGAAAACGATGTCCAGGCCGATGGCTTTGGGATGTTCCCGGGCAAGTATGGCCAGAAGGCGCGCCATCCGATACCGGGGCCAGGGCCATTGGCCTGCGGCAGACAGGCTTGTTTCATCCACATCGACAATAACGACCTGGTCTGGCCGGTCCTGGGTCTTTCCATGGACAGCCGTGTATGCCATGAAGCGGTCATAAAAGAAAAAATCAAGGGGTTTTAAAAAAGGGGTCCCGGTGAAGGCCCCCAGGGCAATGACCAGGGTGATGGCTGCCGCACCCCCCAGAAGGACACCGCGCATTGTTTTGGACAGGGATTCGATTATGGGCGGACTGTTCAATGGGGCGTCACCGAATCATGATTTCAACCCGCCTGTTCCGGGGTTCAGGTACATTGTCGGCCGTTGGAACCAGCAGGTCATATTCTCCAAACCCCTGGACAGATATGTTTTTCAGGCCGGTATCATAGCCGGTAAGAATGGTTGCAGCTTCCCTTGCCCGTGCCAGGGAGAGGCGGGTGTTATACGCTGCGTCCCCCTGGGTGTCCGTATGGCCGATAATACTTATTTCAGAGGGATCCCGTTCCTTTGCGCTTTGGGAAATTTTGGGCAGAAGTTCCATGGACGATCGTGTCAATTGGGTGGATGCAGATTCAAAATAAAGGACAAAGATAACCGGAATGGAGGGCTCAGCCTTGAACAGGGTATCATAGGTTTTTTTTATTTTTTCAGGGTCGGCTTCCCGGATCACAAAGCCTGAGGTGGCGGAGTCGGCTGAGGTGAATGTGTAGGGTTTGTCCAGCAGGACTGATGACGCCTGGTTTTTGATAAGGACGGCTCCTGTTTTGCCGTCTTCCTGGGGAAGGAGGATGACAGTGGTCTGTTTTGTTCCGCAGCCACCCAGAAGAATCATTCCTAGAAAAAATATCCAATACCGCACCATGATCTGCTCCTTCTAATCAACCTTAATGATAAAACGCGTACCCCGGATTCCCACAGTGGCTTTGGGGGTGGAGACTTTTACGGATTCCGGCGAAAGTTTGCTAATTTTTCCGGAATGATAAACAGCCGAGCCCTTTTCCAGGTAAAATGAGAAATCGTACGCTTCTGCCTGGGGCGCAAACACGTAGGCGTCAATTCTGAATTCAGTTTCCGGCCCAACGGTGATCACGGTGCCGTCGGTAAAGATCATTCCTGCATAGCCGTTGGATCCAGTTATCAAGACATCTTCCTTTAGCAGAAGCGCTCCTGTTTTTGCTTTCACCTGGGTTGTCTGCCGTTTGATATCAACACTGCCGGAAACCTTTTTTATCATGCCGGCATGTTCCTGGGTCAATCCGGTTCCGGGAACAAGGAACATGGCGATCAGGAGGGTCAGAAATAGTTTTTTCACGGGAAAATCCTTGATTATCAAAGTCAAAAAAGTATGACACGTATAGGCAGATGGTATCTCCATGTCAATTAAAGAAGGGCCCCCTTACAGGCCCGAGAGTCCTAAAAATTTGGAACGTATCCGTTTTAAATGTTTGAGCAGGTGTTCTCTGCGGGCTTTGCCCACCTGGTCGGGGGCAGCGGTGGGCAAAAGGCCGGCCAGATCGGTTAGATCTTCTTTAATGGCCACAACTTCCTGGTTCCATCCTTCATTGTCTGCCTTGCACATATTAAAATACCACAGCCGGAAGGTTAGAGAATAGAGCCGGTCCGACATTTCAATTAAAAATGGGTTGCCGGCGGCTTCGTAAAAAAGCTGTTTGATATCCATGTCCAGAATTGCAAGGGCTTTGGGGTCCTTATGGTTCAGGTGATTGTCACAGGAAATTAAACAGGCATCCAACTGGTTGAGATGAAGGTTTGTGAACCGTTCTGCTGCCATGGTTCCGATGACCGCCTCGAGTTCCAGCCGTGCCTGGAACACATTGGTAATGGTGTTCAGTTCCAATTCCATGACCTGGATACCGGTTCTGGGAAGGATCTTGACCAGATGCTCCCATTCAAGGCGAAAGAGCACTGTCCGAAGCGGGGTGCGGCTCACCCCGAACTCTTTTGCCAGGGACTGTTCTTTGAGAATCTGACCGGGGTCATATTCAAGGTATAGGATGCGTTCCCGAAGGGTATTGTATATTTCTAGATTCATGGGCAATTATGGAAAAGTCCTTCCAATGGGTGAATGATTTTTTTTGGTATACCTTAATAATACATGGCATTTTTTTTTGCAAGGGCTCTGGTGTGAATCATTATTAACGGACAAAGCAGGTATTAATTCTGGTTGACAATAAAATTTTTTTTGGTATACCATAAAAACATCATAAAAATATTACCAATCCCTGCTTCATAATTGCGGACACAATTTTAAAGCAGGGATAACCCATTATAAAAAAAATCAGGAGAAAGAATGAAAGACAAAAATATAAGCCACGGCCTCTGGGCGGCCACTGCAGCAGGCAAACCCCAGCTGGCATCCCTTCAAGGTGAGCACAAGACCCAGGTGGCCATCATCGGCGGCGGGTATACCGGACTGTCGGCAGCCCTGCACCTGTCCCTGGCAGGCACCTCCTCCATCCTTCTGGAGGCCAATGATGTCGGGTTTGGCGGGGCCGGCCGGAATGTGGGACTGGTAAACGCAGGTCTCTGGCTCATGCCCGAAGATGTTATTAAACTGGTGGGGGCCGCCCATGGTCCGACCCTGATCGATGTTCTGGGGGCATCGCCTGATCTGGTTTTCGGTATCATTGAAAAATATAAAATTCCCTGTGAACCCTGGCGTCATGGAACCCTTCATTGTGCCGATTCCATGACCGGGTACAAGGCCTTGCAGCAGCGGGAAAAGCAATGGCAGGAAAGGGGGGCGGATGTCCGGCTTCTGGAAAAGGATGAAGCGGCCCAAAAAATCGGGAGCAAGGCCTATTTTGGTGCATTGCTGGACCAGCGGGCCGGTACGGTTCAGCCCCTGGCCTATGCCTATGGTTTGGCAAATGCAGCCCTTTCCGAAGGGGCCTCCCTGTACAACCAGTCCCCGGTCATATCTCTGGAAAAAGAGGTGGGAGGCTGGCGCTTGAAAACCCCCCAGGGTTCGGTTCTCGCTAAATCCGTGATCCTGGCGGTCCAGGGATATCCTGAAGCTGCCTTTGCCGACCAGATCAACACCATTGTCCCCTTTAATTATTTCCAATTTGCCACCAAGCCCCTTCCCCCCGCTATTTTGAAAACGGTACTGCCGGGAAAAAACGGCGCCTGGGACACCAACCTGATTCTCTCTTCCTATCGCCTGGATGCCATGGGCCGTTTGATTATCGGCAGTGTGGGAAATGTGGAGAATGTGGCCTGGAGCCTGAACAGGGCCTGGGCGAAAAGAAGCATCAAAAAGGTATTCCCCCAGATTGAAAATGTGGAATTTGAACATGGCTGGTACGGCAGGATTGCCATGACCCCCAACCATATTCCCAGATTCCATGTTCTGGGGGATAATCTGGCCATGGTTTCAGGATACAATGGCCGGGGAATCGGGCCGGGCACCGTGTTCGGAAAATTATTGGCAACCCTAATGACCGGCGGTTCTCCTGACACGATTCCCCTGCCGGTTTCTAAAATAAAGCCGGTTTTCATGCGGTCGTTACAGGGACTTTTCTATGAAGCCGGTTCCCGTATGTACCATCTGGTCCAAAGACGGATTTAGACCTTGTCTGTTTTGTCAGACGGATTTTTCCAGGTCAGGTATTTTTAAATTAGTAAGAAAGGTATGGAGAGGCCGAATGAATGTAACCGTATGTGAACTTCCCAATGACTGGACCTGTTTTCCTGCTATCCAAAGGGCCCTTTCAGATCATTTGCAGGAAAATCGGACAGATCTGCTGCTGTTGCCGGAAATGCCGTTTTATCCATGGCTTTCCGCCAGCAACGACCCTGATCCCCAAGCCTGGCAGGCAGCCGTTTTAGCCCATGATGCCTGGATGGAAAAATTAATGGATTTCAGGGTGCCGATGGTGGCAGGGACCCGGCCCATGCTTCGAAACGGGCATCCCATAAATATCGCCTTTGTCTGGACCCGGGAGAAAGGGGTCCGGTATGTTCACGAGAAATATTATCTTCCCAATGAAGAAGGTTTTTGGGAGGCCACCTGGTATGAACAGGGTGACGGGGCCTTTGAGGTTGTCGAGGTGAACGGGATCAGGATCGGATTTTTGATCTGCACGGAAATGTGGTTCACCCGGCATGCCAGGGATTATTCCAAACAAGGCATTCATCTGCTGCTTTGTCCCCGGGCCACACCTGCGTCTTCGGCTTCCACCTGGGTGGCGGGCGGCCGTTCTGCGGCCTGGATATCCGGGGCATTCTGCCTTTCATCCAATTTTAACGGGCCCAATACCCCGGACATGGCGTTTGGCGGAGCCGGCTGGATAACGGAACCGGATGGGGGGCAGGTGCTGGGGCTTACTGCCGCCGCTGCCCCTTTTCTTACAAGAACAATTGATATCCAGGCGGCTGTGGCAGCCAAGCAGACCTACCCGCGATATGTTCGGGAATAGGGAGTCAGGCTTCTCCTAGTGGGTCAGATAAATTTCCACAGGGTTTTTCCGGCCCTTTATCCGTACGGGCCGGGGATGCTTTACAAGAAGACTTTGGACCTTGGGTTCCGGAAGGAAGGCGGCTGTGTCTGCGGAAACAATGATGCGGGCAGAAAGTTCCCGGGTCAGGGACTGGAGACGGGAGGCCAGGTTGACGGCATCTCCCACCAGCAGATAGGATAAACGGTCCGGGCTACCGATATTGGCGGCCAGAACCTGGCCCGTATGGATGCCGATGCCATGGGATAAGCCGGGGGTTTTTTGAAGTGCAAACCGTTTGTTCAGGGCAGCAAGCCTTTTTTCCATATCCAGGGCTGCGGAAAAAGCATTGGACGGGTGATGTTTACAGGAGACAGGGGCCCCGAATACCGCATAGATTTCATCCCCGAGAAATTGGAGAATCAGGCCGGAGTTTGCGGTTATTGCGGCACTCATTTCCTTGAAATAAGCGTTCAAAATACGGACGACACTTTTGGGATCATTGGCTTCGGTCATGGGGGTAAAGTCTCTCAGGTCTGCAAACAATATGGTGACATCCTTGAATTCTCCGTCCAGGGGGATTCGGCCGGAGATGATTTCATCCCTTACCTCGGGGGCGACGTATCGTCCAAAGGCATCCCGCAACAATTCCTTTTCCCCAAGGTCCTGGATCATTTTGTTTGTGGCATCCCCCAGAATGCCCACCTCATCATTGGAGACCACCTTTACCCGGGTTTGGTAATTGCCTTGCTGGATGTCCCGCATGGCTTTCAATATGCCGTTTATGGGGTCTGCAATGGATCGGCTGACCAGCCGGTTCAATACCCCGGAGCCCAGAAAAAAAAGGACAAAGACCGCCAGGGAAAATATTAAAACCCCCCGGCCATAGGTTTTGGCTGACATTGTGTCCGGGTCCGCCTGCAGGTAAAGGATAAAAAGGGTCAGAACAATGTTGGCAAGGGGAATAAGGCTTCCGAGGCGGTACAACGCCCGGATACGCCTTAAAATGGAGATCTTGATGGTTCCCTCCACAGAAGCAAGCTCTCCGGTGGGAAAGAAATAAGGGATCAGCACTCTTCTGGCATGGGCTTCCAGGCCGAAAAAAATAACGGCAGAGGAAATCAGTCCCACCATGGTGGATCTTACGGAAAAGGTTATGGCAGTGGTGAAATCCATTTTATGGAGGGCAAAGATGCCGCCGAAAATAAGCAGGGGAATAAAAATCCAGAACACCATATTCAACGGTGCCATCATAAAGGGCAGATTGATCAGCCGTTGTTTTGCACTTTGTTCGAGGGCAGGGGGAACGGGGTGGCGTTGACCTTTGAGGATCAGGCATGCGGAGATGGGGGTGAGCACACCTCTCAGGACCACAAGAAAGGGCATACTGGCAAGGACCCCCAGCAGGCAGAGGATGGAAAACCGAAAGGCAACCACGTGGACCCAAGACAGATCCCCGCCCTGGCGTGCGCCCTGGATCCGGGTAAGGACAAATTCAAGGGGGGTGGCAAGGTTAAGGATTGCGATCACCAGTATCCCCACCATGGTAGCCCCCATGCCGATAAAATAAAAGCCTGAAAGGGAGGGGGATTCGGGAGGAACAATCATGGGGATCAGACTCCTTTCCGGGTCATAAATTGCCTATCGGACCGGCAGCACTTCGAGCCAGTATCCGTCCGGATCAGAGATGAAATAAATGCCCATTTCCTTGTTTTCGTAGCAGATACATCCCATTTTGGTATGGAGGGCATGGGCCGCATCAAAATCAGGGGCCTTAAAGGCAATGTGGAATTCTTCATCACCCAGGTTATAGGGGGTTTTCTGTGATTTGAGCCAGGTGAGTTCCAGTTTGTTGGCCGTAGTCCCGTCGCCTAGAAAGACAATGATATAACTTCCGTCGGCAGCCTTTTTTCGTCTCTCTTCTTTCAGGCCAAGGGCTTTTTCGTAAAAGTCCAGGCTCTTTTCAAGGTCCAGCACATTGATGTTAAAATGGTCAATGGTAAATTTCATCGTACGATCCTTTCCATGGGTTAAACCGGTATGGATTCAAAAAGCAACAAGAGAATGATCGCAGACCCCGGCAGTTGGGTCAAGAAAAAAAGTGAGGCTAGGGGCGGACCAATTTTTTATGAAACGGGCCGGCCCTTAATGTATGCCGGTTTTAATAAATATAGCCTTTAGTTTTTAAACAGATTGATATAATATGTTTTATACACTGACTTTAACGGCAAATACCCATGGGCGGGAAGATTTAGTGGCCCCGGGGGAAAAGGAGGCAATTGGGTGCTGTTCTGGATATAACGGCAGTAAAATCCCGTTGGGACCAAAAAGACCCTGATTTTGACGGAACCTGCCGGGAGCGCATGGTGCTTGTCCTGAAAAAAGATTGTTGCCGGGGAAATCGTCAACGGCCCTTGAAACTGGATCTGCGGGGAATCAGTCTGAACAACGAAGACCTGTCCGGCCTTGACCTGTCCGGGTATGATTTTTCCCATGCCAGCATGAACAGGATAAATCTGTCCAAGGCCAATCTCAGCTATGCAATTCTTGCCGGGGCCAGTCTGGAAAAAGCCGTTCTGGATGAGTGTGAGTTTATCGGCGCTGATCTGACCCGTGCCGGCTTAAATGAATGCAGTGCAAAAATGGCGGGGTTCGGCGGGGCAAACCTTTCCCATGCAAGCTTGATCAATGCGGATTTGAGCGATTCGGTACTCAGCCGATCCATACTGGTCTCAGCCGATCTGCGGGCCTCCGATCTGACCAAGGCGCGCCTGTCGGAAGCAGACCTGTCCGGAGCGGTTTTTACACGGGCGAATCTGGAGAAGAGCGATTTAAAACACAGCAATGTGGCCAACACCAATTTTGAGCTGGCCAACATGCAGGGGTGCCGCATGCTGGGAATCCGGAATTTTACAAAGGCAGACTGGATCGGGGCGGATATTCGCAATCTGGATCTTCGGGGTGCCTATCTGGTCCGGCGGTATATTGCAGATGAAAATTATTTGTACGAATTTCAGACCCAAAGCCGGTGGCATAAAATCATCTACTGGATCTGGTGGTTTACATCGGACTGCGGCAGAAGTATTTTCCGGTGGTTTGTGTGGCTGGTGGGTGCTACCCTGATATTCGCCGGTATTTATACCCAGGTGGATATCGATTACGGAGCCCATTCCACCTGGTTTTCCCCCATCTACTTTAGTTTTGTAACCCTGACAACCCTGGGGTATGGAGATGCGGTCCCCGCCTCTCTGGCGGCCCAGATTATTGTCTCCCTCCATGCCATTACCGGATACATGGGGCTGGGAGGATTGTTGAGCATATTGGGCAATAAAATGGCACGCCGTGCGGAATAAACAATTAAGGTGAGATATGTTTTCTTTTTTTAGCAAAAAGACAGATCCAAAAGCAAAATTGAAAAAAATACTCAAGGGGTATGAGCTTCCTTCCTTCCCGGCGGTGGTGATGGAAATCCTCCAGAAAATCAGAAGCCCGTATTCCTCCATCAGCTCCATTGCAGAGTCCCTTTCCCTTGATCCGGGGATATCGGTGAAGGTTCTGGGTATTGCCAATTCTGCGGCATTCTCCCCCAGCAAACGTGTGGAGAACCTTACCCAGGCCATTGCCCTGGTGGGGATATCCCAATTGGAATCCCTGGTGCTGGGGGTGGGCGTCGCAAAGGGCATCCCCAAAAAAAACTGCCAATGGCATGATCCCGCATCCTTCTGGTTGACATCGGCCAAGCGTGCCATGCTTGCAAGCGACCTGGCCCGGATTCTCTGTCCGGCAAAGGAATCCGAATGTTTTACAGCCGCGTTTCTCCAGGACATGGCCCTGCCTTTTCTTGCCTGCCATCGGAGTGAGGCGTATGATCCGATTTTTAAGGCCTGGCACCTTGAGGGCGGAGACCTGGCCGCCCTGGAAAGGGAGCGCCTTGACTGGGATCATGCACAGGTGGCTGCCTGGATCTGCAGCGAGTGGGGGCTTCCGGAAAACATAGCCGCTGCCATCCGGGGACACCATGGACAATTGGTTCCGGACCATGAGTCCCTGGGACCTGTCCGGATTGTGGCCATCCTCAGGGAAGACACGGACAATTCCGGCATTGAAGAAATGATTGCCGAGGCCCGCAATACCTATGGCGTGGCCGAAGAAGATATGCTGGCCATTATCGAGCCTGGATTTGAGAAGGCAAAGGAGCTGGCCCACCTGATCATATAACCGATCTGTTAAGATGGTAGAATAGAACATGACAATTGAAAGAAACCATATTTTTTTTAAAGGGAAGGTGCCTGTGAATACCCGGCCTTCCCCACCGGTGGTTTTTTCCGGGGCGGCCGCCCCCCCAGACCTTGGATTGTTCAGAAACCTCAATGCCCATATTGCGGTGCTGGACGGGGCCGGTATCGTTGCCGGCGAGAACAGACCCTGGCATGAATTTGTGCCAGGTGCTTGTGAAGACTTTGCCGGTTTTTGCCCGGGAGCCCATTATATGGCGTCACATATGAAACGGGCTCCCGGAGTTCAGGCGTTTGCCGCCATTGCCCCGGGCATTCAAAAGATCATGGCAGGCGATTCGGACAGATTTGATCTGATCTATGCCATCAATTCGGAAAACGGTGATAT
>JAHIVS010000236.1 GCA_018816605.1 Pseudomonadota bacterium | reverse complement strand
GAAAAATCATCACCCAGCACGATGTAAAAAAAGATGCCTGGTATCTGGACGGAGGCAAGGCACCGGTTTCCATTTCCATTGAGGCAGGCCAGGCAGATCTTTTTTTATGCGCCTATCTGGGCATTGACCATGCGGTGAAAGGCAAACGCAAATACAGACTTCTGGATGCAAAGGTCACCTTTCACCGAACCCTGCCCGAACCCGATGAAACCATTGAATATCACATTGAAATTGATCGGTTTTTAAAGCAAGGGGATATCTATCTTTTCTTTTTCCACTACAAGGGATATATCGACAACCGATTGTTCATTTCCATGGAAGACGGGTGTGCCGGTTTTTTCACCGAACAGGAGGTGAAAAATTCCGGGGGCATCATCCTGAAGAAGGAAGAAGTTTCACCCAGGGCAACCATGCCCCCCTTCAGGTCCCTTGTGCCTGTGGAAAAAGAAGCTTTTTCCGCTGAAAAGATCCAGGCCCTCAGAAAAGGGGATCTTGAAACAGCCTTTGGCCCTGATTTCAAAGGAATCTGCCTTGGAAAAAACCAATGGCTTCCAGGCGGGAAAATGACCCTGATTGACCGGGTTACCCAGCTGGACCCAAGGGGCGGCAGATTCGGTCTTGGCCAGATTTGGGCCGAAGCCGACATCCATCCCGATGACTGGTTTTTAACCTGCCATTTCATTGATGATATGGTCATGCCCGGCACCCTCATGTATGAATGCTGCGCCCATACCCTGAGGATCTTTGTCCAGCGGATGGGCTGGGTCTGTGAAGATGAATCGGTCCACTACGATGTGATTCCATTCAATACCAGCGATTTAAAATGCCGGGGACCGGTTACAAGGGAAACCAGAAAAGCAACATACAAAATTGAAATCAAAGAAATCGGGTATACACCCGAACCCTATGTGATCGCCGATGCTGTAATGTTTTCCGATGACCTGCAAATTGTATTATACAAGGACATGGGAATGAAGCTTTCCGGCATTACCCGGGACGATCTTTATACTTTTTGGAGAAAATGATGAAATATTCACGTGTATTTATAGAATCCCTGGGATATGAACTGGCTCCCCATATTGTCACATCTGAGGAGATAGAAGAACGGCTCAAACCCTTTTTTGATTCAGTCGGATTTGGACCGGGCCAGCTGGAAGCCTTAACCGGCATCAGGGAAAGGCGGTTTTGGGACAAGGAGCATACCCTGGGAGAACATGCGGCCGCAGCCGGTCAAAAAGCCATTGACGAAGCCGGAATAGATCCCAAAGAGATCGGGGCCCTGATCTTTTGCGGCGTGGGCCAGGACGGTTTCGAGCCTGCCACCGCCTGTTCCATCGGCCACAGGCTTCACATCGGACCGGATGCCCATATTTATGACGTAAAATCGGCCTGCCTGGGGATGGTTGCCGGCATGGTCCAGGTGGCCAATGCAATAGAACTGGGGCATATCAGGGCCGGGCTTGTGGTCTCCTGTGAAACCGCCCGACAGATCGTGGAAGCCACCATTGACGAAATAAACGCCCACAAAAACATTGATTTTTACAAGAATACCATTGCCACCATGACCGGTGGATCAGGTGCTGCCGCCATTCTTCTCACCGACGGCAGCCTCGGCAATCCCAGCACCAACCGCCATGCCCTGAAGGGAGGCGTGGTCCAGAACGCCATCCAGCACCACGGCCTCTGCCATTGGGGATTTGAACAAACGGGCATGCCCACCCATTCCCGGGTCATCATGCGGACAAAGGCCCAGGAAGTACTGGAAAACGGACTGGCCCTGGCCAAAAAAACCTACCAGCACTTCAAGCGAGAACTGGATATCCCCTTTGACAAACCCGATAAGTTCATCGGCCACCAGGTGGGTGAAGGGCACCACCAATTGCTTTACAACACCCTCAGCCTGGACCGCAAAAAAGATTTTGTTACCTTTCCCTTCCTGGGAAATGTGGGCTCGGTATCCCTTCCCATTACCGCGGCCATTGCCGATGAAAGGGGCTTTCTGACTGCCGGTGATTTTGTGGCCCTGCTGGGGATCGGCTCCGGACTGAACTGCTATATGCTGGGTGTGCAATGGTAAAAAGAACAATCAACGGCAAAAAGCTGTCCACCAAGGAATTTGAAACCCTCTATCCCTTTGAATCCCATTT
>JAHIVS010000235.1 GCA_018816605.1 Pseudomonadota bacterium | reverse complement strand
GGCTTTCCATCATCATTGCCCACAGGCTTTCCACCGTACGGGAATGTGACCGGATTTTGCTGCTTAAGGGAGGCCGTATCCGGGAGCAGGGCTCCCACGGGGAGTTGATCTTGCTTAAAGGGGAGTACCACCACCTGCTGGAAAAAGAGCGGATCTAAATGAATTAAACCACTTCGGCACCAGGATAATTTTCACTCAAATAATTTCAGGGTGGCGACACAATATTCGTAACGCACAAAATTTGCTGCACAATTTATTTGTTTTGCCCCGCCATCTGTAGTACGTTACGATATCATTAACCTATATCGAAAGACTCACCGTCTTTTTTTTACCATGAAGGGCATGAAGAACATGAAGAAAAACCTTCAGAATCTTCATGCCCTTCATGGTGATTAATAATTTTTCTTGAAAAACCATTTTCACAGGATCAGGCCCCTCTTTGGTCCGCAAGAAAATCCAGGAGAAAAGGAGCAAAAAATGTTAAAACAGATAAACCCTAGGAACCGATTCCTCCCATATATCATCACAACTGTTTTGGCCCTGTTTATTCTGTCCCTCCCCTCCTTTTCCGATCAAGCAGAATTGCCGGTTCCCCGCCCGGGCGGAGAGCTTGTGGTCAGTCTCTATGCAACCCCTCCCCATCTGAACCCGGCCATTCAGTCCGGACTTGCAACGGCCTTCCCCGGCGCCCAGATATTTGCAGGACTCGTTCGGTTTGATACCCAATGGAATCCCCATCCCTACCTGGCACAAAATTGGGAAATCTCCCAAGACGGATTATCCGTAACCCTGCACCTGGTCCGGAATGCGGTTTTCCATGACGGCGTCCCCATTACCTCCGAGGATGTGGCGTTTTCCATCATGACGGTAAAGGCGCTGCATCCCTTCAAATCCATGATGGCCCCGGTGACACGGGTGGACACCCCGGATCCCCACACCGCTATCATTCGCCTGGGCAAACCGCACCCCGCCATCTTGCTGGCCATGTCACCGGCCCTTTTGCCCATCCTTCCCAAGCATATATACAAGCAGGTGGAAAATGTGAGCCATCACCCCGCCAACGTTCACCCCATCGGCTCCGGCCCGTTCAAGCTTGCAAGCTTTGTCCCGGGAAAAGAGATCCTTCTCACCAAAAACAAGGATTTTTTTATCAAGGGACGTCCCTATCTGGATCAGATCAAAATTAAAATTATCCGCAATACCCTGGAAGAAAGCTTGAGCATGGAAACCGGAGATACCCAAATGATGGTGAGCTTTCAGGATTTAAATGAGTTAAATCATTTGCGAAGCATGGATCATCTTATCGTGGTGAAAGACGCCTTCAAAGGCATTGGTCCCATTTATTGGCTGGCATTTAATCTTCAGCGAAAACCCTTCAATGATATCCGGGTTCGCAAAGCGATTGCCTATGCCATTGATAGAAAATTCATTGTGGACACCATGTTTAAGGGGGAAACCGTGATTGAAACCGGGCCGATTTCATCCAACAATCCCTTTTATTCATCCCGGGTGAATCTGTACGACCAGGACATCCAAAAAGCCAACCGTCTGCTGGATGAAGCAGGCTACCCCCGGGATGAAACCGGGAAACGGTTTTCCTTTCAGATGACCTACCTGCCCGAAAGGGCCGGTTACAACCGAAAACTCACCGAATACCTGCGTCAGCTCCTGATGCGAAACCTGGGGGTCGAAACCGTTATCGTCCACCATGAGCGGCTGGTCGACTGGATTCAGAAGGTTGCCAACTGGGAGTTTGATATCACCATAGATGATGTATTCAACTGGGGGGATCCCATGATCGGGGTTCACCGGACCTATTTGAGCACCAATATCCGCAAGGGCGTTATCTGGTCCAA
The DNA here is from genome assembly GCA_018816605.1 of Pseudomonadota bacterium. The sequence goes on along the minus strand of JAHIVS010000235.1, from coordinate 1,197 downwards.
TACCCAGGGGTATAAAAACCTGAAGATGGATGCCCTGATGGAAGAAGCCGGCTCAACCCTGGATCCTGAAAAGCGGTATGAATTGTATGAACGGTTTCAACAGACCATCATGGATGACCTGCCGGTGTATCCGATTTTTCAACCATTTTTTGCCCTGGCCTATGATAAGAACCTGGGAGGCGCCAACCAGAGTATCTGGGGAACGATGAGCCCCCTGGATAACGTATATTGGAAACAAAAGTCCCCATGATCATCTTTGGCAAACATATTATCCCGGGCATTTCCCTTAAAGTGTCTCTGGGGCTTGGGGTGATCGTCCTGGTTGCCTTTGTTTCCAATGGAGTGGCCAAGCACTATTTTGACAAATCCGCCAGCCTGTTTCATACCATTTCCACCCAGCAGATTCCATTGTTGATTGCCACGTCAAAACTGGCCAAAGAAATCGAAGGGCTGATTTCCGAAGGATCTGCCCTGGTGCTCTCCGAAAACCCCCTTGTCCTTGAATCGCTTTCACAAAACATCACCCCGGAATTTCATAAAATACAGGACCTCATCTCTGTGCTGAAATCGGCAAATCACCCCGGAACCCAGAATCTGTCCACAAGGATTCAACTCATTTTTGATAATTTCAAAGCACTGGTGAGCCTGATCCACAGGGACATTGAAATTTCCCATCGAATGGTTCAATTATCACTTCATCTGCGGCAGACATCGGAATCTCTCACCATGGAAAAGGAGGCGGACCCGAAAGATGCCTCCCGCCATATCCGGGACTTGTTCATTCTCATTTTCAGCCGGTTACGGGATGTGTCCAATATTTCAGGCAGCCAGCGGCTTGAAGAAGTCGAAAACCAGATTTTTGAATTGAAAAAAAAAATTGATAGGGCCCGGAACCGTTTGGATACCCCTGCTTACAAGCATCTTTTTGAAACCCTGGAGCACCATGGTGAAGGGGAAAATGGACTGTTGCACCTGGCAAGAATCCATTTACAGCAAAAACTTCTCATCCAGGACCGGCTATCGCAAATTACATTTTTATCCGATGAGCTGGTCAAACAAACAGAACAGATCTTTTCCGAGGTTTCGGCATCCATCCAGGAACAAAATAGACAGGTAACAAAAGAGATCGGCCTCATCAAAAAACTTTTCTGGCTGATTCCACTGGTGATCCTCTTCAGTGCTGTTTTTATTTTATGG
>JAHIVS010000028.1 GCA_018816605.1 Pseudomonadota bacterium | reverse complement strand
TTCATTGACTCCTTGATTTTAAATGGTTTTAATTTGCGTAATACTGGGCCAGATTCTTGACCTTCACGATCACAGACCCATAGATGTCATCTTCCAGGACGGCCATATCTCCTTTTTCTGCCAGGCGTTTGCCGTTGGCAGATACCGGGGCTTTCAAAACTCCCAGTTTGGGGAATATGATCTCCACCCCATATTTATGGCCGGTATCGAACTCGGCCCCTTCAGCCAGGACCGAAGCACCAAAGTATTCACTGGTGTCCATGTAGTTCCGGAGAATGTAATCCCTGAACTCACGGTCCAGGGCCAGGGTCTGATCCCGGCCGTCTCTAAAATATTGGGAGGCATAATCCCCGCCGCCCCCGGGAACAAACTCCACCTTGCCGTTATTAGACAGCCGGTGCTCAATGGAATTGATCTCAGCTCCCATTTCCCGGCCACCCTGGAAGGCGGTGCCGTTATATTTGCCGCCCAGGGTAAATTTGAGTTCAGACACCCGCAGCGGGGTCTCGGATATTCTTCCCGGGAATGTCATCCAGGCAACCTCGGCCGGGGCAAACAAGACCTTGTATGTTTTGGTGTCTGTCCCGGCACCGGGTGCCGTGATGGTGATGGCAGCCGGGCTTGCCGAAGATACCGCAGAAAAAGCCACCTCTTCCCACACACCAGCTGACGTCTCCACCCGGATCCGATGGATGGCATCCATGCGCTCCTGGGCAGTTGAACCGGCCACAGCTTTTGTGGCCAAGGTCAGGGTGGTCACATTTTCAGCAGCCGTGATGGATTCTTCTTCAATGGAGGTGTCATATTTGCCCGTGGCAAGAATATCTCCGGTCACCTTGCACCAGTCGTCCCGGGCAAAGGTGGCGGTCACCCCGTTGACAAACAGGGAACAAAACCGTTCCTTTGCAATGGTTTTGCCCATGCGCTGGGCACCGGTAAAAGACGGTAAAGACCGGGCTGTCTCAAGATCCCCATTCAAAGGCGTGATTGTTTTTAAAAATCCGGATCCGGCTGCCGTGGAGGCAATCATCCCCAGGGCATAGGCATAGAGCAGGGCAAAATGTTGGGGCTGGGCCTTGGGGAAATTCAATGTCAGGGCAGCTGTCTGTCCCAGGTTGTAGATGGTGTCTGCCTCTTCTTTGCCGGTCAGTTCATCCTTGTTTGATTCCCGCCTGGGATCCAGGCTGATGATATCCCCGACCGAAGCCAGCAAAGAAAGGTCAAGGGTCTGGGGTGTATTGATTGCCGTCTCCTTTGAAAAAGCGGACACGGCAATGATGTTATGATTTGCTCTGATGGATCGACCCATTATTTTTTCTCCTTTGCCTTTTTCTGGTCAGTTTTAGGGTCAGAGGTTTTGGCCGGTTCTTCCATCGGGGCAGGCGTTGCCACTTTTCCAAACCGGTGTTCCTCCCCAGGGGGGATGCTTTCATATTCAACACCCCGTTTGTATGTTTTGCCGGTATCAGGGCCATCCACTACCTGGAAGGTCTCCTGGCCGTTTTTTAATTTGTATGCCATTTTCAAACCCTCTTTTCGTATTTATAGGTTATGATTTTTCTTTGAAGGCCATCCCCGGGCTGTCCAAAGCTTTCGCTTTCCTTTTCATCCTCGCAGGTAACATCCTCCATTTCCGGGATATCCAAAAAATTGTCCCGGAGGGCTGTGTGGAGATCCTGAGTCACATCCAGAATCCCCTTTGTCGAACCGTCCCCCATGATGCTTTTTTCCCCGGAATACATTTTTACATAGAGGATAAACTTTACCGTCAGGGTCTGGTCTGAAGAATCCCCACCCATAAGCCTTTTTGAGGCGATGTTCCCATCTTTTATGCCCATGGCCGGGAACTGGGTTCCTCTGGGGATAAAATTTTCATGGGGTGTGATAAAAACATCAACCGGCCGGATATAGGCAAGCTTTGTCCGGATGACTGCCTGGGCATTTTCAAGAAGTGCTTTCAAAATCCCTCCATCTTACCCAGGGTAAAAATACTGTCGGAAGCTGTTTTAATGGTTTCAGGTCCGCCGTCATCCACTTCTTCCGGAGAACCCGCCCCCAGGTCCACAATCCCCCTGGCCACGTTTTTCAGATAAGCCACGGACCTTTCATAGCGATCTTCACAATCTTCAGGGGCCGCATTTTTCAGGGAATACACATTGTAGACGGCAATGTCCTTGCAGACCTTGACGATCATGGCCGGTACCGGATCCGGAAACGGCACCGTGTGCAGCCGGGCGCAGTAGCTGTCGATCTCTGCCCCAGCCTCGGTGATGGCCTCCTGGATCTTGGTTGTATCCGGAGTACCGGCCCCGGCATCATCGGTGAGGCGGATCAGCTCGTCCTTATCGATCTTGGATTCAATATCTGCTGTCGTGCAATAGGCCATTATTTTTTCCCGGCTGTCTTATTTTTCTGGTGGGTATCTGCCTGGTTTTTATCCGCCTCAAACTCCTCACCCGGCTTGATCAGAACCCCGTCATGAAGGATGGGTTCAATGGCTGTCAGTTTGATTTTTTTGTCCTTTTGATCTGCCACTTTTTTTGCTCCTTTCCTTAAAATCTCAAATTGATAGGACCAGTATCTGTTAAACCGTTTTGATCCGGATGATATCCCCGGCCGCAGCGGCCGCATCCACAGCACTGCCGTTAATGACCCCGGAAGAATATGTCACGGCCCGGCCGGTGCCATCGGATTCCAGGCTGGCACCCTTGGCAATGACACCGCCTGCCTCAATCACGGGCAGCCCCAGGGCCAGGGGGCATTCTTCCCCGATATCCGCCCCACCGGCATGGCTGACCCCCAGGGCCTTTTCACCGGCAGCACAAAGATTGCCGTCATAATCAACAAAACGTCTCTCCACAATGGCAGATGCCGCCGTGGTCCCGAAGGTGATGGAATGAATTGCTGTTTTCATAATGAACTATTCCTTTTTTCTAAAAAATTAAGATGATGGTCCGCTCGTTTATCCGTTGGTGTTGCTGATCAGGTATCCAGCATCCGGCCCCACAACCTTGACATCATAGTTGTCGGTGTTCCGGACCAGTTCCAGTTTCTTGCCCTCTTCATACCGGTCCACAAAGGGATAGCCAGTCCGCCGAAGGGTGTATCCGTAACTGGGTTCATGCCAGTCCCGGTCCATGCCGGACATTTGTTCCGGCACATAGGCCAGGATGATATTGTCTGACCAGACATCGTGGAAAATGCCTTTATCATCAGCCCAGACTGCATCCCCGACCTTCATGTTTTTGATATTGAAGATCTCTTTTAAAAGCTCAACAGTCAGCACCCCTTTCATGGAGTATTTGATTTTTTCCAGAAGCTTGGGGTGCTCTTTTAATGTGTCAAAGGCATCCGCTCCCATGACCATGGTGTTGGGGCGCTTGCCGGTCTTGGCCCGGACCGCTTTTTTCCCACCATCAACGATCACCACCGGATCAGAGTTGTCGTAATCGGTAAACTGGCTGGTTCCGGAAAGAACAATCTTGTTGTCTGCACCATAGGTACCGACCGCCTGGGCAAGTGTGGCGGCCCTATATTCCCGCTGAAGCATCAAGGCTTTTTGAACCGTTGCAGCCCCATGTTTCTGGACATTGAACAGGGCTTCGTTTTGCTCCCTGTAGTCAATGGGATATTCCAGGTCATTTTCCTTGGTGGTGAACGGCACCCAGTTCAATGCATCCGGATCCATCCGGTTGCTTTTGCCCCTTAAGGCCCGTTCGGTGTTGTAAAGCATGAAGGCTTCCTTACCGAATTCCGGATATTCCCCGGCTTCCTTTGGGACCGGCACAAAGGGGAACAGTGCATCGGCTATCAATTCGTTGTTGGTGTATCCCCTGGCAAGTGTGGTTAATACCGGGTCCACGCCTCTTAATTTGTTTAATCTTCCCATGATTTTCTCCGTAAAATTATAGTGTGTTAAAACCGCTGTTGGTCTTTATCCCGGCTATGCCGATACCCTGTCCGCCGCCTCGGCATAGGAGATATTTTCTTTTGCAGCCAGGGCCTTGATCTTTTTATGCAGATCAACCCGTGCCTCATCTTCGCACTCGGCAAACTCGGCCTCGATTTCCGGAAGGTCCTTATCCCGGGTGGCCACTTCCTTGAATTCCACAATCTTGGGCATCTGGTTTTCGAAGAAATCCTGGATCCATTCCAGGGGAGTCTGTTTTTTGTTTTCTGCAAATTCGACCGGCTCGGATCCGGCCAGAGACTCCATAAATTCTTTCAGTCCGGAATCAATCCATGCAGGCGCAATTTTGCCGTCCTTTACCATGGAGTCGCAAAATTCCTGAACCCGCGCGAGATCGTTCGAGAATTGGTTTTCTCGACGTTTTTTTACCGCTTCATCTTCCAGCCTCTTCCGTTCGTCTTTTTTTGCCTGGGCGATTTTCTCGTCAAGCTGTTCCTGAGTGAACTGCATATCGTGTTCTCCTTCCTTGTTTGGACCGCTGGAAAAATCTTCAAGCGGCTCTTTTGTTGTGGTTTTGATATCTTCAATTTCCCATTGGGAAAGTATCCGGTTGGCATCATCAATCCCGAACTTTTCAATGATAAATTCCCGGATATTGCCCAGCAGGCGGCCTATGTTGGAAATCTTCCAGGATTCTTCAAATTCAAAGGTGACCAGGTCACCATCTGTAAACCCGATATCCGCCAGGCCTTTAACGGCCGGTGGCGCTGCCCCCAGAAATCCCACATGCCGCAATCTGCCGTCCGGATAAAAAGAGGCAGAACGTTTCTTGAATAGGCCTTTTTTGACCATTTCTTCAAACTCGGGGATCACCTGTTTAAACTTGGCCAGCAGGATCCTGCCGGTATCGGTTACCTCTTCCTTAAGGCCTTCCACCCAGGCATAGGCAGGAGCGTTTTCTTTAGGGTGCCCGATCACCGCAGGCGGCTCATGGTTCTTGGCATTGAATGTGGACAGGGCCTTTTCAATGAGCTTGTCCCCGTCATGCTCCCTACCTGCGCTGTCTGTCTGGATCCCGCCCTTAAAAATCTCTATGTACTCGTCAAACCCTTTAAATTTCATGGTCACACCTCAAAGATAAATTGTTGTATGGCAGTCTTGATCTCTTGCCAGTCTTCATCCTGGATCATCATGTACGGCCGGGCCGGGATCTTTGTTTTAAGACCTTTGCCTGCCATGCCCCCAAAATGGTGGATGGCGGAATACGGCTTGTTGCCCAGGAACACCACTTGACTGGGTGCGGCATCATAGGTGACCGCCCCCATGAGACCGCCACGGACCCCGGTCCGAACCAGGATCTGTCCGGGCCAGGTGCCTTGTTTGGCTCTTTGTTCCTTGGTGCTCTTTGCCAGGTCCGGCCATTTGTTTGGTCTGCCCCCGTCTTCAAAGTTTTTCAGAATGGAGGCATGAAGGATCTCCCCGGCAATCTCATGGGCGGGCTCAAGATTGCCAAGCTTTGCGATCATGTCCCGGACCATATTCTGGAATTCCCGGTCGTCATAGATGTAATGCGGATCAGGCATGGGAACCCTCCAGCTTTTTCTTAAGTTTTGCGGCAAGGTCCGGGCTGTACCGGGAGAAATCAGGCTTCCAGATTTCCTTGGCAGGATTCTTGGCCCAGCCCGGGTCCGGCATCAGGTTCCGGGCTGGCATTTTCACACCGGTCACAGTATCCACCGGTTCATACAAAAGCCCTGTGGGATCCTGGGTTTCTACTTCCCAGCCGTACCGGTCCAGTTCACTTTGTGAGACCGTCACAACCGTGCAGCGGCAGTTGTACCCGTTGGGCGGATACCAGATGTCCCAGAACCCATGGTCATGGGGAAAGATCTTGCCATGGTTGGCCCAATGGTCCGGCCGGGTGTTCCCGTCTTGTATTGCAACCAGCCGCCAGAATGGCCTGGCCGCAACTACAGCCGGGCGTTTCATCTGAAAATACCGGCCCCCCTGGTAATTGATGTGCAGGTTGGTCTGGAAAATGGTTTTGATATGGAAGGGTGCCAGAGGATCATACCCGTGCCGGGTGAAGATGGCATCCACGTCTTCCTTGAAAGCGTCCAGGGTGACCCCGCCTTCCATGGCCCGGGTGATTTCATTTTCCACAGCCCCCAGGATATCGGCATTGGCAATATTGGCCATAAAAAAGCCCCTGGATTCAAAATACTCAATGGCAGTTTTGAAAGCGGTCCCAGGCCCCCACAACACCTCGGCAAAATCAGAGTCCATGCCAATGCTTTCAACACCGATATCCCAGGCGTTCTGGAGGCCCATGGCAAGCAATGGAGAGGTCCGTGTGGCATCCATTCCATCAAAGAGCTTAACCAGGCCCTTTGGGCTGATTTAAAACTGCTTGCCCTGGACAAATAATCTTTGATGGTATCAATGTTTTTAGAAAACCTGGGAACAGCAAGTTTAACCTGGCGGTCAATCAGCTTGTCTATCTCGTCCTGGGAGGTGTCGCTGAAATCGATTATCTCTTCTGAAAAAGCTTTAAACGGGGTGTTTTGTTCAGGAAGATTGACAAGCACTTCTCCTTTTTGAGGCTCGGGGATATTGTATTTTTCATACAGATATTTTTGGCTCACGGGCAAGCCGATATCATTGATGAGGATCTTGTCTGTTTCTGCATGATCCTTGGAGTTCTTTGAGGGTTTGGTATGAATGGTAAACCGGGGATACTCTGTGACATTGGCAAAATTGTAGTCAACAATCCATTGGATAAGGCTCTCATTATAACACTCGCACAACAGATCCGCATCTGCCTCACAAATGGCCTGCCGGATCTCATCCAGGGTCTGGGAAGCATTATAGGCCCCGGCATCCTTGATATCTGTGGTACCGGTCTGGGACAGAACCGTTTTGGTGTTCTGCTTGTCCATGTATTCGCAAAGGGTCTCATAGGTGACATTACCACCCCTGGTGGCTTCCAAGAGATCCAGAGACATTCCTTCAGGGATAACCACACCAGTCTCCTGCTGAATGGCGTCAATGGCCTCCAAAAGTTTTTGTTTATGCTCTTTTTCCTTGCCGCCACCGGGAGGATATTTGCCCACCGGAGTTGGGCTACCGAATTTGTCCAGGAAGATCATCCAGAATTTGATCCCGTGTTTCTTGAACCAGACCGGCCACCACATCTTTTGCCCCAGACCCTTGCCATACGGGTTGTCGCTGGACCCGTAGCTGAACACCACAAATTTTCTGTCCGGCAGCGGCTCTCCTTCAAGCATGTTGTCCGGGATGATTAATCGCAGCTCGCGGGCCGGGGTGAACTGGAACCGTTTGGGATGTTTGGCCCTGAATTTTGAAATCACATACTGACCGTTTTTGACCGTCCACATGACCTCTATGACATAAAACCCATACAGAACTGCCAGCAGGATCTCCTGGCAGGCCTGTTTGAAATTTGTATCCTCCAGGGTGTCTTTGACAAATTTGGCTATGTCCTTGGCCTGCTTGGTGTCTTCTCCCGGGATGACATCCCAGGGCCTGCTGACAACAGCCAGGGTTCTTTGCTGAAGGACCGCACCGGCATGACCATCCCGTTCCACTTCGTCATATAGTTTTAATCCCTTGCCAGAGGCTTCACTCCTGAGGACCGGATCCGGATTTTCTAAACGGTTGGTCCAGCCAGCATAGATATCAATGTCCTTTTCGGCTACCGCAATTTCATCAACAATCGGTGCTTTTTTGACTGTATCGTCCATCAGTTCTCCATAAATCCGTTAGATTGTGCAGATGCTCTTTTCTTGCCGGTGGATTCAAAGTCTATTTCTCCCGGGCCTTCGATTTCCTCGACCGCATAATTCAGCATGACGCCTGCAATGGCAGAGTCACCATGCCGTTTCTTTTTGGACTTCTTATCCTTTGCCTGGGCCTCTGCTATCTTGGGGATCCCCTTGATTTTTTTGACAGCCCGGTGATCTTCTATGACGTCGGCACTTTGGGGCATATCCATGGCCTGGTCTTGGATGGTAGCCTTGTACGCGGGGAACCATCTGCCGTACCAGGAGTCACTTGCTTTAATTCTATGAATTCGGTCAGGGCTGTACCGCTGCATGGCATACTCAGCCAGGGCCTGGCCGTTGCCCCGGGCGTCCATGGCCCCTCCCTGGAAACAAGGCAGTCCGTCCAGCACATAGAACAAGATCTGCTCTTGCTGACGGAAGGGGATATTGAAAAGCTCAAGTCCGAATGGAACCCGGATATTGGCATCCTCTTTTTCCTGCCCGGGCCAGATCACGGTCAGATTCTGATCCCTGGCAAAGTCTTCACCAATCCAGGTTTTCCGATCGGGATCCAGCGCCTCCAGGAGGGGGGCAATATTTTCTTCCAGCCATTCCCGGGTTTCCTCTTCCCGGACCTCATCCGGCAGTTCTTCCCATTCATCCTTCTGGGAATAGGTAATGACCGGGATATCCTTTTTCATGCAGGCTTTGATCTGGGGCCGGGTAAAGTAACCACCCGTTCCCATGGAAGGAATACAGAACAGCTCTTCATCCGCATCATCGCCGTATTGCTCAATCAACTCGGCCTTCCATTTATCCTCTGCTTCTTTGCTGTATTCCCGGCCAGCCCGTTCGCAGATCGCCCGGTACAATCCCTGCTCCAGGGCATCATCCAGGGTAGTCCTGTGCAGTGCATAAGACAGCTTGCCTGCACGAATATCTTCAATTTTTTGATTGAATTCGTTTTCATCACCATCATGGGTGGAAATGACGCACACTTGACCTCCCCACATGAGCATAGCAATAGCAGCCTTAAGAATGGCTTTGAGATCTTCAACAAAAGCGGCCTCATCGATAGTTACCTTCCCCTGTTTTGATCTGAGACTTTTGGGGATGGAAGGAAGGCCCTGCACGATATGGCCGGATGCAAAACGGACCTGGTAAATATTAATATCTTTGTCTTCATCCTTGATGATGATTTCTTCGAATTCACTGCACACCAAATTTAATTTTTTTGCCCAGAAGGCTACGTCTTTGACATACTGAGCTGTCATGTCCTTGTTGTATGAAAGATAAAAACAGTCCATCCCCCCCTCGGATTCCTTCTTTGCAGCCTTCAAGGCTGAATCTGCGGCATCACAGAAAGAGGCACCGATCCGCCTTGACTTCTCCCACCACTTCACCTGAGATTCGTCGTTGGTCCATTTATTTTGATAGAGGAGCAGTCTCATAGATGCTTCCTGATCATCTTTTCAAGCGAATCAGATAATCCGGCTTCCCCGGTATTGCCTTTGGCCTCATCCGGGCTATATTTGGCCTTCATTTGATCAATCAACTCCATGGTCTGTTTGAGTTCTTTGACCTGGGAAAGCTGAAGGGTTTCCGGCTGTGCCAGCATCTTGTTGAGCTTGAGTTCCACCACTCCCTGGAGGGCTTCAATGGCATCCTGGGGCGTGTTGATATCTTTAAGCTTTTCCGGGGATGACACCGGAACCGGATCGGCTGATTTCTTCCCGGCTGAGACAGCTTTTTCAATGGCGGCAAACGCATAAACGCTTTGGGGGTCACCGCTGCCCAGGGCTGTCTTTAACAGCTTGGCCCGGAGCATCACGGTATCCCGCCTTATGCTGCTGAGGGCTTCCCTATATTCCTTTCTGGCACCAGCCCAGTCCGCATCCTTGCCCCACCGTTTGAGCTGGGCAATAGACACCTCCGTCAACTTTGCCACATGGTCATAGGTCTTGCCCTCAACCACATAAAGCTCCTGGGCATTCTCCCGGATCTCGTATGAATAACCGTCCGGCATTACTCAATCCCCAGGGCACGTTTGAGCGCTAAAATTTTAGTTTCAATGCCCTTGACCTGGTCGATTTTCTGGCTAAGCTCAAGACCCTGCTCTCCGATCAACTCCGCATTCATTTCTGCAATCTCTCGGTGAGGATTTGTTTCTGCCCTGAGTGTGTGGATCAGTCCAGTGATGGACAATTCAAGGGATTTCTTTTTCCGGGTCAAGTCTGACAGCCTGCCCTGGTTCTCAAGACGCTCGTTCATCTTGCCTCCTTTTCGATTCTATCGACCAGTTTCGTCATGGCCTGGGTATTCATGATGATGACGTCCTTGAGATCCCCGGCATGGACTTGATACGCCTTGACCAGCTCGACGTTGTTCTCGTACATCCGCCGCTGCTCCATCATGTCATCCCGGTACTGGGCAAGGATCGCATTGATCTGGTCTCTGTACTGGGTTGATGATTTTTCAAGCTGCTGTTTTGCAAAATACCCCAGGATCAACACCACCCCGATCGGCCCAAGATCCAAAATGGACTTGATTATCTCAAAATAGTAATTGCCCCCCTCCACGATCGGTCCCATTGATCAGGCCTCCTTTTCCGTGCTTAAAAGTTCCCAGTGAGCCAGATCATTGAAGGTTTGATCCGTCGTATCCCCGTCACCATCCCAGTCCCCGCCCCAGCGGAGCCGTATCCCAAGTTCATCCGCTTTTTTCTGGACTTTTAACGCAAAGGAATAAAAATATTCAGGATCATCCCAGGGGATACCTTGCCCCTCAATCCATGGTCCCACATCAACGGCCTCGGACGGCATTCTATTGTGCTTGCCTTCCGGCCATTTCAGTTTTGATTTGCCTTCTTTGAAAAGCTGATTTTGACGTCTCCTGGACCGCTGACCTTCAACAATGGAACAGTCATCTGTTTTGACGACTTCCCGGAAAAGCTCCTGGAGGAGTGGATGGCAGGTGTTGAGCTTATCGTTTGATTTAAGAGAGAATTTTGGCATTACACTTCACACCTCCTGTTGTTAACCTTCATAAAAGATAGTAGAACTATGAAATGGTCAGAGCCTAACACCCGCCAGCCGGTCATGTACAAAGATACAGTTCAAAAAAAAATGACCCTCCCGGTTGTAACCGGAAGGGTCATTTTTATTCCTGAAGAAGATGGATTTTAAAACAGAGTCATTTGCGGATCTTCCTTACGTCTGTGACTTATCCCTTGCTGTTGCTCAATAATTTCAATTATTTTCCTGATATGGCGTGTGGTAAGGTTATATTTTGTGGACAGTTCTTTGTGATTAAAGCCGGTAAACTCTTTATAGATCCTCCGATTCCTGGCAAGGCGGAGTACAGATTCTACCTTTGGGACATACAAATTATCACCGCCCAGGGCGGAAACGATTTTCTTGGCAATCTCCAGTCCCACCACTTCAACCAGCAGGGCCATGGAATCGTCCTCAAAATCTTTATCTGTTATTTCATCCCATAAGTTCAGCATTTGTTTCTAATGCGTCTCCTTGTTATTTTGCCGCTTTGGCCATTTCAAAGGCCTTTACCTTAAGTTGAGTCATCGCTAATGCGGATGGCTTAAGCTCTTCCGGTAGCCTTCCGTATCCAAACTGATTGAGGCGGACAAGTTCAGACCTGGTGATGGTGGCAAGGTTTTCAGGATCAAAATTAAGCCTATCCCCATCTTTAAAGATCACCACCATACCGTCCGGTACCGGGCCGTTTTTCTGTTCATAGAGATGAACGTGTTTTTGTTTGTATCTGGCTGGAGCCCCTGTGTACGGGTTGGCCTCTGGCACTTTGATCCAGACATACCCGTCTTTGTTATCAATCCGCTCATGCCCGATGGGTTTTACATTTGCAGGTAAGTTGCCTTTTTTAAAACTGCCGCTGTTTGGCCCTGTCAGCCCCTTACCTTTAGTCCCGGAATTCCATGGTTTATTGCCTTTGGAAAATCTCCCATTTCTTCCGGATAATATTTTGTTCCTGCCAAGTGTGGCCTTAATAGCGCCCTCTGTTTTCGATGTTCCAAACTCGTTGTTAAATGCTTTGGTAATGGCCTTGATATCCACAAACAGATACCATACGGCCAAAAAGCTTAGTTGAGCCGAAGTGTATTCTGTATCAGTCATGGGGCCGGTCCTCCAAAGCCTCTGCCTTCTTAACACCAAGCATTTCCGGGGCGGTATTTACCATCCCTTCATTGATAGCCTGATGAGCTTTGAGGGCCAGGGCGGCATTGTTTACAATCTGGGCGGCACAGTTGCTCATGGCCTGGGCTCTTTTAATTTCCTGGGCTAAATCATCTCCTTTCAAGTCATCATCATTGAGCCGTTCAAGCTGCTCAAAAAGATGGTTGTTCAGATCTATGAGTTTATTTTTCATCCGTATTCCCTATATTAATATTTAATAGCCTTGTCCCGGGGCACCTTGGTGGCATCATATACCAACACCGGTGCCCGGCTGGCTGATGACAGTTGCAGCCCTTCAACCTGGGCGCGCAGGATTGCAATTTCACGATCCTGCTGCCTGTCATCATCCAAAGACACATATAGCCCCGCTGCCATAGCCAATATCAGCATCACAAGTATCAGTCTCATCAGTATTGCCTCCTTTAAAGTGCAGCCATATCAAGGGTAATATTCTGCCAACTGCCTTCAGATCCGGCCCTGTGGTATATCCGAAAATATGACTTTGAACCGGCCACCTGAAGACTGTCTGCAATTGCAGTCATTGCCTTCTGCCAGGTTTCATCCTGGATATTCAGCCCCCGCAAGGAAAGAATGCTGCGGGTATTAATCCGGCCCTCCTGGTCAACGGCAAAGGCGTCGTTTATGATGGTCCTGACTTCTGTCCGCCCATTTTCCGTCCATTTGTTCAGGCATTCGTCAATCAGCTTTTTTGCCACCTGGAGGCGTTCATCAAACACCAGGTATTCACTTCTCTGGATAACGGCCTTGTATTTCATGTCATAGCTGTACAGGGTCAGATTCCCCTTTTTACCGCCAAGTTTGACGTCATACTCCTGGGCTGATAAATCAACAAAAGCCTCAATTTCGCTCATGGCCATGTCCTTAAAGTCAGAAATTTCCTTTTGCACTTTCAGGGCATTCTCCGCCAGGTAGCGGACCAGGCCGTCACGGGTCTTGTCGATCACCTTCACGTTTTCCACATGGACAAGACGTCCCTGGCCGTCCACCATATAGTCCTTCAGATTAAGGTCTGCCATTTTGATTGGCCTCCTTTAATAATCCCTTGCTGATCAGGTATAGTGCCTGCATCTCTGTGGATCTAAAGTCTGTCACGGCCTCAGCCTGAAGGTCGGCAAGGAGCATGTCTGCATTTGAAAAATCCAGAACCAAGGTGTTATCCCCATTACCCTTAACAGGCTTCGATTGTTTATTACTGCTCCCAACGCTTGCCCGCTGGCATTTCCGGCACCATGACGATAATTTGGTTTTACTTCGGTTGTCTTGATAAAAATGATCCAGGTCCGCCGGACGATACGCCTCACATTTTGAGCACCATTTTTCCAATCCGGCCTCTGTTTGTCGGGTCATGGGTTGTGCTTTGTTCGCTTTTACCATTCTGGCCTCCTTTTCCTCCAGGCATTCCCGGAGGACTTCTTGTAATATGTCTATTCCTGATGTCATAATATTTACCCTTTTTGATTGGCCTGGTTCTTTTTTTGCTGCCGTTTCTGATGTTTAATCATCATTTGAACAAGCTTCATGAGTTCAGGCGGCTCCAGCCATTGAACTTTTTCAATCTTGAAGCTTCTCTTTGCCATTCCATCTACATAAGGCCAGTCAAGTCCCATATCGAGTATTATGGCTTCAAGTTTACTCATGAGGGCTTTTTTCCCCTCGGGGAGATTGTTGATTTTTCGCTTCCTGGTCTTAGATTTGGTTTTAAACCCCGACTTTTCAAAATGTCCCATGACAACCGCAAAGGTCTTAGTATTCAGGTCTTTCGACGATTCCACCCCCACGCTGCCGAGCAGATCCCGGTATTCATCGTCACTCATACCGACCTCTTTTTTTGCTATATGGATAACAGCTAACTGATTCCTGTTCATATCAAGCCGCCTCCACCGGAAAACATCTGGAGCAGGGTTCATCCGCTCCACAGACATAGTGGCACTCTTCATTTTCAGGATGCCAAGATGAATGGGGACACTTTCCCCGGGATGCACAATCCAGATCCCTGCATTCGACAATGGCGGGTAATTTTTCCAGCCATTCAGCCGCCTGTCTGGCATAAGGTTCCCCCAACTCGTTCAAGGTATCCGACCGGATAGAAAGCAGCTCCCCGATTGTCATTTCAGTCATATCCTGCTCAGGATCAATTTTTGTCGCGATCCCTGTGATTATTTCATGGGGTAGATTTGCAATGCTGCCAATCTGTTTAATTAGGGAGATCAGCTGGTTGTCTTCATATAGATTGTTTCCTGTTGAATTATGCATTTGCGGCCTCCAGTTCTTTGTTTGCCGGACATTCGACACATGTGCATCTCCCGCGACAGACTACATTCCGACCAACACAGTGGATTCCGGTTGGATCAGCTAAATCATCAGGTTCGTATCTAACTGAAATTGGCCCTACTATCTCATCCAGCTTAATACCAGCATCATCCTCGAACCATGCGTTAATTTCAGGATCATATCCGGTGATGGTGATTTTTAAATAATCATCAAAAAAGGAGCCGTCTGCATATACTTCGAGATAAGCACCACCGGTTTTAATTTTGCATTGGTCATATTTTCCCGGCAGGACCACTGTCTTTGTTATAAACCCTAATGCAACCCTGCCAGCGAAAGAACGGCTTGCAGCTCCATGAAGGCTCCTTTGAACGTTCTTTTTTTCCAAACGCTTGATCCAATATTTACGGATTTTAATTGTCATTCGTTTCCCCTCCCTGGATTACATGCAGATCCGGTTTCCAATTATCAGCCAGGGCAATAGATCCTGACCCACAAAGCTTACATGGTAATCCAGTATTCGTGACCTGTGTGAAACGGCAACAATTTGGGCAATACATCTTATGGAAATGAGAATTCCGTTTTAAAACTTGCCCTTGTTGATTAATCCTTTTTTTAAACACTTGGCCTCCTTTCTTGACAATGACAGCCGCGATGGATACCATTGAAAGTGCAACCGGTTCTAAGTTGCTGTTTGGGCCTGTGAAGATGTTCCAGCATCTTCCAGGCCGTTCTTTTTTGAGGTTAATTGCTGATTTATCTTTTCCCTTTCAGGGATATCATCCCAGGTTTCTCCGGTGTTTGGGTCAAACAGGAACCAGGTGCGCCCAATCACGGGAGCTGCACTTCCTGTGTTTTTGATTAGGATGTAGCAGCACTGGTTACAGGTTTTAAGTGTTAGTTCTTTTTTTAAAAAACCGGCTCTCACCAACAAAGCAAGATACTGATATACGCCTGTTTTACTGGTTATTTCCATTTTCACGAGATCATTGGCAAGAAACTGTTTAAGGCCTGTGATTGCCTTCCAGAGGCTTGCTTCCGGCTGATTGGCTAAGTCCTGATAGCTCAGATTATGCTTCCCCGGGTGCAGCTTCATCCTATTGATTTTCTCCGCAGGCGCATGGGTAATAATTTTATTGAATGCATTGGGATCAAACTGCCGTTTACCTTCCAGGGTCAGTCTCCAGAGTTTTTCTTTTTTACTGCCAAGCCCGGCCCGTTTCAGTAGACCGGCCTTTTCATATTCTTTCACCTTTTTAAAAACAAAAGACTGGCTCAAACCGGTCCGACGCTCCAATACGGCAGATGAAAACGCTCCATCCACAGCCATGCCCCGTTGTAACAAAGTGGCTTTATTCATTTGAAAAATCTCTCCGGTTTCGGCCCTGGAAATAATTCATTGGGCAGATCCTTAACGATTTCAGGGGAAATTTCCTTGATATTGTTGGATTGAGCTATCCCCTCCAATATTTGCATATAATGAAGTAAAAACCCGAAGCTGCCCTTGCTTTTGTCGTTCAGCATCCTTGCCGCCTCTGGTTCTATTTTAATGCCGCAGTTTTTGATACCGAACATGATCACGTCCTCATTCAGTAGCGGCCCAAATTCAACAGCCTGCTTGAATCTGCGACAAATTCTCGTATGACTCTTAATTCGCGCATAAATACTTGGTTCGCCGATTAAAATGATGGGACACCCCGTTAAATCATGAATATCGCGCAGATGGTCGATGTGTTTTATGGTTAATCGGTCAGCTTCATCAATTAAAAGGATTGTGTCACTATCGTGCACCTCTTCAATAATAATCCGTTTTGCATTGTCCACCCGGCCAGGCCTCATGCCGTTTAACTTTTCACAAATAGTTGCTAACATGGCAGTAGGGCTCCAATCTTCAAAGACTCGGATGTATTTGGCATTTCCATTCCGGGTGGTGTACGTTTGGGCACATTCGGTCTTACCACGCCCCGAATAGCCCCAGGCCAGCATCATACCCGGTTGACCTTTCTCAATGTCTGACACCATTTTGGCCGCTGCCCAAAAAGCCATGACCCGGCTGGTTTCAATAAATACGTTTTTCATGTAATCTCCTTTTAATTAAGGTTAAAGACCATTTTTAGATCTTCAAACCGCGGATGGTAAATCTCAAACTCTGGAAGGGACTCAAACTTATCCATGAACGCCGCTTCCACAACATCCAGCTTCCGGCCATGCTGATGAATATATTTGAAACACCACTCATAATGTTCCAGACCAGACTGCCAATACTTAGGCCTGGGGATTTCTGGTTCGTTATCCATGTCCGCCTCTGCCTTTTTAAACACCGCTTCAAGCCGCTTGATTTCTTTTTCTGGTATTTTCACCGGTTCCTGGGCTTGGGTTTGGGACTGTTGGGGTTGACTCTCATTGAAGTCCGGGCCGGAAAGAATAGGCACTTTTTGCTTTGCGGGCATGGTAATATCAATCACATTGAGGCAAGGGTTTTGATTTTCTGCATCAAGCCCGGCCAGTTCGGTAAGCTGACGTTTGGCATTCTTGATCACTCTCTTTTGGCGTTTAAGCTGATTTTCTACCTGCTCAACACTCACTTTGTCGCCAAACAGATTGGCAATAGGGTGGCAGGCCCGGACAGGGACGGCCTCCCCCATGTAAATGCCGTCTTTTGTCCAGCACCAGATTCGGCTTAAATCCGCCGTATCAACCCGGGCTGTTACTTCAAAATTTATCATCAGGTTATCAAAGGCATCCGCCTCATATTCAATGCCCCAGAGAATGGCACGGCCCCGGCGAACCCGTAATTCTATAGGAATCAAAAAGTCAAAATGCAACTGGGCCGGATCAATACCCGGACCTCGCCCGACCATAAACCGGTCCATGGGAGCAAACTGCAAATCCGTATGGAGCTGAACCGCATACCACCGAATGTACTGTTCAACAATAATTGCAGCCTCCCGGATGGTGGGCACCCAGCCGCCAGTCTGAAGTGCATGCAGCCGCTGATGATATTTCTCATTCCGGTGAAGATGTGCAGGCTTAGTCTGGATAGAATCCCCGCAAAACGAGGGTAAATGACATTCAAGCTGTTCCTGAAAAGTCTTAAAAAAACGCTCCACGACCTTGGCTCTTCCGTTGTAGGGCTTGGCATGAAATACCGCTGTCCCAACACGGGCATAGAGCCCTGTCATCTCTTCGAAATCAAGATCCAGGCCAGCCCCTTTAAACAGCTTCGCTTTAAAGGCCCGGCCATTGTCCAGATAGACACTGTCAGGATACCGGCCCAAGGCCATGCATGCATTGCGAAATGCTGCCAGGATTACCCATTGATTTTCGGTGGTTGCAATCTGCCATCCCATGGGATATCGTGATTTCCAGTCAAAAAATACAATCAGGGTCATGCGGCAGGGCCGTCCGGTCTCAGGGTGCAGGATTGTAAAATTTAAGGTTTTGCCGTCTGCAACCAGGCACTGCCCAACTTCCAGTAACTCAGCGTCACGGGTGATGTACCGGGCAAACTTATCCTTGTATGCCTTTTCACCTTCCCGGGCCAGGCAGATCACCCCGGCATTATAGGTTTCATAATCCTTGAGCCAGCGCCGGAACGTGCTTTCTCCCGGCTTTTCATCAAGCTCCATTTCTTCAAGGGCAAGCCAGGTACTCCGAATGGACGTGATGACATCATTTCGCTCCTGGCGCAGGTAACACTTTAAAAAGACAGCCTTGGCCGTTTCAGACAACTCTCGGCCTTTATATCGGGTGGTGCCGTGCTTTTTCCAACCACCCCGACCATCACAAAGAGCCAGGTAATTGTCATCAGCCTTGAGCAGCTTCTTATCCAAGGCCTCTATGGTCCTAAGTTGGATCTGCCCAACCTGTTCAAAAACCCGGGGCAATAATACCCCGGCATTGTAAGCCAATAAAAACTCCTCAGCAGCTTGCCCCTTCTGTCCCCACCCAGCCCGTTCTTTGGCGATGCGAAAGGCATGCACCAGGTTGTACTTCGCCAGGCCGATAGCATTGGACCTTTTCGGCACGGGTGTGTCATAGAATACAGCGGGAAGTCCGGCCCGGCCCGTAACCGATTCTTGAGCAACAAGACCTTCACGGATATCCACCGGGAGCAGGTTCCGGAAATAAAGCCGTTCAGAACCACCCTGTTTGGTTACTGTTTTGGCAAGCCAGCCCTCATTCACCGCCCTGAGTTGCACGGCCTTGGTCGTAACATCTAACGCATCTGCTAATTGGGATTCTGCTACAACAGCGCTCATGTCTTACTCCTTTCTGTTAATCATTGGATTCTGCTAATTGCACCAGGGTTTTCAGCCACTTAACAGCTTCCTTCTGGGAGGTTGACTGCCACCCTGCATTCCGCTCTTCATTGATAACCTCTTCCATGACCTTGCATTGCCGCTTGAACAGAGGGCTGAGCCGCTGAGTAGCTTCAAGGTCTACCTGCCGTTTCTTGTGCTCCTTTTTAACCACTTCTCCCTTGACATCTTTGACAGCTTTGTTGATCAGAGCGCCGGTCAGTTTGGCTTTGGGGTCGTCTTTGAGGGTTTTTCGGACGGTGGCCCATGCCTTGTGCAGTGCGTCCGGGTCTTTTTTGAGTTTGAGCAGCGCTCGGGTTTGGCGTTCGTTCACTGGAAGGATAATTCCGTTGGATGTAGAGTCATTTTCAGAAATGTCCACCATGGTGGACATTTTATCTTCCAGCATCTTGACCACACGGTAGCCATCCATCTGTTGATAAGCCCTAGATTTCCCCAGATCCCAGACATCCTTGTAATACAGCCTAAAATCGCTGTGGGTTTCTCGGTAAAGCCGGTTATCATGAATCTCCGCAAGTGCCCGGCCAACCTCCAGAAAAGTGCATAACCCCTTCCGGATAACATTTTCACACGCTTCAAGCTGCGCATGCTCAATCTCCGACAGGGGGATCTCTACAATGTCCTTATTCCCCACAATTGTTTCCGATACAGTCTCAGCCATGATCCCTACATTCTCCCTATATTCTTCTCAAGTTTCTGTGCTTTTTCCCTGAATTCCTGGGCTCTGATCATTGCTATTTTGTGGGAATCTTCCCTGGATATAACCCGTGCCCCGACAGCCCCGGCAATAGCATTAAGAACCCCGAATCCGGCGACCTCCTGAAAAGCGAATAAGTAATAAGCGTCCAAGGGATAATTAGCCGGGTCGGAAATCATCTTATCCAGCATGGCTTTGGTCAGGGGCTTGCGG